>DASWVN010000030.1:0-9023 GCA_036401215.1 Vicinamibacterales bacterium
CGTGGCGAGCAGGACCTCGCCTGCGCCCGAACGAATGAGGCGGTGGAGGCAGTGCTCCAGCAGCGTCCTGCCGCCGATCGTCGCCAGCGCTTTCGCGGGAAGCCGGGTCGAACTCACCCGGGCCTGCAGCACGATCGCCACACGCTTCGACATCACGCCGCTCCCGTGAACGCCGACCGATCGAGCTTCGCGAGACGAAGCTCCTGGCCGGGCAGGAACACGCCCGCCTCGTAGCTGGTCATCCAGAGATCCGCCTTGAATCGGCCGATGCTGGCGGACAAACGGTTGCCGAGGGCGAGTTGCACGAGCATCGCGGGAAAGTCGGCTCCAGCCGCGATCGTCAACGGGATCCCGCCCGAGAACCGCGGGTTGATCTCGAACACGACCGGGACTTTGCCGCGCATCCGGCATTGGACGTTTACGGGACCGGCGAAGCGAATGACCGACGCGACGCGCTTGCCCAGTTCCAGAAGCGCCGGGTCCTTCACCGTGCGTCCGCGGTCGATCACGCCGGCACGAACGAGCACGCGCTCGCGCGGCACGATTGATAGCGGCCGGCCGTTCCAGTCACAGAACATGTCGATCGTGAACTCCGGACCCTCGAGAAACTCCTGCACGACCGGGTTGTCGACGTACTCCAGAAAGAAGTCCAGCTCGCGGCGATTGCGAATGAGGTGCGCGCCGACGCCGCCGCGGCCGATGCGCGGTTTGATGAACAGCGTCTCCGGCGCGCCGGCCGGGATCTCTCCCGGAAGCCATGACACGGCCGCCTCGACACCGCGGGCGGCGAGGTGCTCGCAGGTCCGATACTTGTCGTTGCAGAGCGCCGGGGTTTCCGCGGGCGAGCACGCCAGCACCGCACCGGCGGCCTCGAACCGGTCGCGTGCGTTCGCCACGATCTCGAGTTCGTCGTCGATCGTCGGCACGACGAGGCCGATCTTCTCGGCCGCGCAGATCTCGATCAGCGCGTCCACGTATCCCGGATCGCTGGAGATCGGCACCCGGTAGGCGCGGTCCGCGAGATGGACCGCGGGGGATGATGCATCGATGTCGGTGACCACGACCTTGCCGCGGCCGTGAGCGCGCAGCGCAGACTGGAACGCCCGCAGCAGCGGGACCCGTCGCGACGCCGCGGTCATCAGAACGTTCATGCGCGTTCCACCACGGCGAGATCCGCGGCCAGAAAGGGTGCACCGGCGGGTACGTCGCGAGTCAGCGTCGTCCCAATGAGCAGCTCGCGCAGCTTCGGCGTCAGCTCGTTCGCCGGCCTGAGCACGGCGATGTCATCTGGTTTCACGGTGTCGCCGGCGCGCAGCGGCACCGCCGCATAGAGTCCGCGCCGGCTCGGAATTCTGTTCGGCGCTTCCGCCGCGAGGCAGCGCTTGATCCCGTCTCCGAGCGCGAGCCGCGTTTGTGCGAGCGCGTCGATGATCGCCGCCAGTTCCGCGGGCGTACTTGAAACGGCCCGGTCGATCGCATCATCCTCGTCCGAGGCGACGAGGTGGCGTTCGTAGAGCGTCGCGCCGAGCGTCGCCGCGATCACCGCCGACAGCAGGCCCGGACCGTGATCCGATAGACCGACCGGCAGCCCGGTGGCGTCCGCGAGGGTGCGGATCGCCTCGAGATTCTGCGAGTCGGAGGGCGTCGGATACGCGGAGACACAGTGCAGAAGGGCGAGATCCGTCGCACCGTTGGTCCGTGCGACCTGCACGGCCCTCAGGATCTCGTCGAGATCGCTCATCCCGGTGGAAATGACGAGCGGGCGTCCGGTTCTCGCCGCGGCAGCGATCAATCCATCATGGGTGAGGTCGCCGCTGGCAATTTTGTATGCGTCGAGATCGAGCGTCTCGAGCATTGGCACGGCGTCTTCGCTGAACGGCGTCGACATCACCGCGAGCCCATGCTGACGGGCACGATCCACGACCGCCCGATGGTCGCGGGCGTCCAGCTCAAAGGTCCTGAAGAACTCGCGCAGCGATGACGCGCTGACGTGCGCGGGTGCGGGGCAATCCGGGGCGACCAGGCTGTCGGCGTACAGCGTCTGAAGTTTCACCGCGCTTGCGCCGGCGTCAGCGGCGGCATCGACGAGGGCCAGCGCCGCCTCGAGCCGTCCACCATGATTCAGCCCGATCTCTGCGATCACGAACACCGGATGCGAGCGGCCGATCGGCCTGCCGCCGATCTCACGCAGCATCCGCGTTCTCCGACACGAGGGTCCTGGCCCGGCGCGGCACTTCGACAAAGGCCGAGACAACGGCATCCGCCTCCACGCGGCCGGTCGTGGCGGCCGCGAGCAACTGGATCGTCCTCAGACCGACTGCCGCGGCGCCGCCGATGTCACGCACCGGATCGTCCCCGACGGCCACGCACCGTGATGCGGACACCTGCAGGCGATTCAGCGCAAGCTCGAAGACGGCCGGATCCGGCTTCCCCCCCGGCGCGTGCTCTTCGGCATAGATGACGTGATCGACGAACGGCTCGAGGCCCAGCGCAGTGACCTTCTTCCGCTGGACGCCTGGATCTCCGTTGGTCAGCACCGCGAGCGTCCAGCCGTCGCGCCGCAGGGTGCGGAGAGCGCGCCGGACTTCGACGTCGAGGACGAGCGAGGGCTGATGCGCCCGGAAGACTTCGACCATGGCGGGGACGACGCTGAGCGGCAGACGATGTTCCTCGCACACGAACTGGAACTCGCGCCCCTTCAGCCCGGTCGTATGCGCGACGCTCAGCGTGAAGAGCACGGCATCGCGTTCGACCCGCCACGAGTGCGCGACGTACTGAGCCACGGCTTCGAAGCCGCTGCGCATGAACTCAGCGCGGGGATACAAGGTGTCGTCGAGGTCGAGGATCATTCCGCGCATGATTCAGCTCGCAACGCGCAGCCCTTTGCCGGCGGCGCGACGGGCCCGCAGTGAGGCGTGGCGGTCAAGGAGTTGGCCGATGGCACGGGCGGCACGCTCGGCCCCCCGTCCGTCGACGAGACGACGCCCGGCGCGGGCGACGCTGTGACGAAGCGGATCGCTCTGCAGGAGCTTCACGACCTCGTCGGCAATGCGGCGCGAACGCGGCGGACGATGTGTAGAGCCGAGGGCGGCACCGCGTGTCACGAAACCGGCAACCGTCGGTCCCTGCGAACCGACGACCGGCACGGCGACCGCCGCGGTACCGACGGCGCAGGCCTCGTACAGGGACACGCCGCCGCCAACGACCGCAACCTTCGCGCGTGACAGCTCGGATACGAGATCCGTGGAGGGCGGCAGCCAAGTGACGTTCTTCAACCGCGAAGCCGATCGAGGCTGAGCGACGAAGCCGCCTGCCACGCGGACAGTCACCCACGGTGCCCGGCGGGTGATCTCGCGCGCGATCGCGGTCGCGAGGGCCAGCCGCGGCCCGCCGCCAAGAGAGACGAGCACGCCGCGCCGGATGCGCGGGCGGGCCGCCGCGACCGACGGATCGAGGATCGCAAACGACGGACCCGCGGTTCCCTGTCGCTTCGCCTGCGGGATGGTCGAGGTCACGCTGCCATCGATGACGAGATCACCCTCGGCGCAGCCGAGACCCAGATCGTGGATCGTGACCACCGGCACGTTCGCGGCGCGGGCCGCGGCGATCCAGCTGCGCGCGTGCGACGCGATCGGATCGTCAACGACCAGTACGTCCGGCGCGAGCGACGCGATCAGGGACCGTGCCGTGCCGTTCACCACGTCGCACCCGAGGCGCAGCGCGATGTGCCGGGTCGCCGCCGGCCCGCGGACGCAGACGAGCGGGCGCACGCCCAGCGCGCGGGCGAGCGAGCGGCATCGCACCAGGTGGCCGAACCCGCGGCGGGCGCCGGCCGCGGCACGAAAGAGGACGCGAATCTCAGGCAAGGCACTCATGAATCGCCTCGATGACGCGATCGATGTCGGCGTCGGTCAGGGCCGACGCGAGAGGCAATGACAGCGTCTGGTCCGAAACCATTTCGGCAACCGGGAACATCCCGCGCTGGAAACCGAAGCGCTCCTTATAGAAGGAGTGCAGATGGAGGGCACGGAAGTGGATGCTGGTCGAGATGCCACGGGCCCGGAGGCGGGCCTGCAGTTCGTCGCGGCTGACGCCGGCTGCGTCCGGGTCCACGAGAACCGGATAGAGATGGTGCGCGTGCACCATTCCCGCCGCCGGTGGCGCGGGGCGCTGAAGCGGAAGCCCGGCGAGCGCTTCGTCGTAGCGCGCCGCAATGGCCGCGCGGCGCGCGTGCATCGCCTCGATTCTGGCGAGCTGCTGCAGGCCGATCGCCGCCTGGAGGTCCATCATGTTGTACTTGAAGCCCGCCATCCGGACGTCGTATCCGCTGCGCGCTCCGGGCGCGTAGCGCGACCAGGCGTCACGATCCATCCCGTGGAGCGATGCGACGCGCATCTTCTCGGCCGCGTCCGCATGACGGGTGGTGATCATCCCGCCCTCTCCGGTGGTGACGTTCTTGGTGGCGTAGAAACTGAAGCAGGTGAAGTCGCCGATCGTTCCGATCTTCCGGCCCGCTTCGACCCCTTCGATGCAGTGCGCCGCGTCTTCGATCAGGAGGATCCCTTGCGGCCGTGCGAGCGTCTCGAACTCCGTCATCGCCGCCGGACGTCCGCCGTAGTGCACGGGAATGATCGCGCGCGTGCGCGGCGTGAGCGCCGCCGCAACCGCCGTGGGGCTCAAGTTCCAGGTCACCGGATCGATATCAGCAAAGACCGGTGTCGCGCCCACGTGGACGATCGCATTCGCCGTCGCGCAGAACGTCAGCGGCGTGGTGACCACCTCGTCACCAGTCGCGATGTCAGAGACGACCAGCGACAGGTGAAGCGCAGCGGTGCAGGAACTGAGAGCCAGGGCATGCGGCGCGCCGGTGTAGCGCGCAAAGTTCTGTTCGAACTGCTTGACCCGGGGGCCCGTCGAGAGCCAGCCCGATTCGAGGGTCGCTCGCACTTCCTCGTACTCCGCCGGACCGAGATCCGGCGGAGCAAAGGAGACCGACGCACTGGTCGTCAACGTAGCCACGCTTGAGCACGGTGCAACCGCAACGCCACGGGTACACGACCCGTGCAGAAGTGTGAACGCCGCTGTTTTTCGAGGAAATCGAGGCCGATTCCGCCGGCCCGCGACGGCACGGTGACGGGAAACCGACCGTGCTGGCCGGGACCCCGGCGTCGAGGCGGCCACCCGCCGCTAAAGAACCCCGCACGCCTTCCGATTACCCCCCTGCGCCAAGAGCGCGCGGCGCCGCAAGGATGCGGGCCGGTCATTCACGGAGGAACTTTCCATGGCTTCGTTTTCGATCGTCAGCAACATCGCCTCGGTCAACGCCCAGGCCAACCTGCAGAACACGAGCATCGGCCTCAACAAGGCCCTGACCCGCCTCTCGAGCGGTCTGCGCATCAACATGTCGGGTGACGACGCGGCCGGTCTGGCGGTGGCGAACCAGTACCGTTCGGAAGTCGCGATCCTCAACCAGGGAATCCGCAACGCGAACGACGGGTTGTCGGTGCTCCAGACGGCCGACGGCGCGCTCAACAACATCTCGACGCTGCTCGACCGCCTGGCGACGCTGGCGACGCAGGCCTCCTCGACCAGCAACGGCGTGGACATCACGAAGCTGTCGTTCGAGTACGGTCAGGTCATCGCGGAAATCGACCGGCAGGCAGCCGTCGCCGGCCTCGACACGGCGATGAACTTCTCGGTCTTCGTCAGCTCCGAGACCGTGGTTGCCGACGGCGTGATCACGGGCACGGTCGCGGCGGCCGACTCCACCACGCTCGGCCTCTCGTCGACCAGCTTCGCCGATGCCGCGTCGGCGCAGACCGCCCTCGGTCAGGTCACGGCCGCCATCGACTCGCTCGGTGACGTGCAGAACTCCGTCGGAACGCTCGAGAACCGCCTGACGTTCGCGATCAGCCTCGCGCAGTCGCAGATCGTCAATACGAAGGCGGCCGAGAGCCGGATCCGCGACGCGAACATCGCCGAGGAATCGGCCAACATGACGCGCTTCAACATCCTGAGCCAGAGCGGCATCGCGGCCCTGGCGCAGGCCAACCAGACGAGCGCCGCGGTGCTCGCGCTGCTGCGGTAACGAGTTCGGGCCCAGGGGAGGGGCCCGCCCCTCCCCCATCCTTCTGACCGCGCGCCACGTCCGGTCTCCGGGGCTGGCGCGATTTTCGCTCGGGGGTGAGCGGCTATGGGTTCTCCAATCACGTTCAGCGGGTTCAACAACATCGATTTCGGGGTCGTCCTGAATGCGATCATGCAGCAGGAACGCGCTCCGCTCGCTGCTGTCGAATCGCAAAAAACCGCACTTCAGGCCCAGGATTCGGCCTTCGCGACGTTTGCCACGAAGCTGGGCGCGCTCGAGAGCGCGGTGGCGACCCTCGGAGGCGCCGACAGCCTCGCGATGGTCGCCGCGACCTCCAGCGACGACACAGCTGTCGGAGTTTCGTCAGGGTCTGGCTCGATTCCCGGACGCTACGAGGTCGTCGTCTCCAGCCTCGCACGGGCGCAGGTCACGATGTCGCAGACGACCTATGCGGCGCTCGACACGGTCGTCGCCACGTCCGGGGTCCTGTCGCTTGCCCAGTTCTCACAACCCCCCATCGACATTCCGATCACGGGTGCGACGACCCTTCAGGATCTCGCCGACGCGATCAACCAGGCGCCGAATTCGCCCGTGAGCGCATCGGTCGTGCAGGTGTCACCAGGACAGTACCGGCTGGTGCTCACCGGCCGATCCACGGGGATCGCCAACGGGTTCACAGTCACGATGTCGTCACCGCTGACCGGCGGACAGGGTCTCGGCTTCATCGACACCGACGGCGACGGGACCACCGGCGACGATGCCCTCGACAACGTCCAGGCGGCGACGGATGCCAGCCTGACGGTGAACCAGATCCCGATCACGAGCGCCAGCAACGTGCTCTCCGACGTCATCCCCGGCGCGACGATGACCTTGAAAACGGCGGATCCGGCACAGACCATCGCGGTAGACGTCCAGCAGGATCATTCCGACATCATCGCCAAGGTCGAGGCGTTTGCGACCGCGTACAACGACGTCCTGGCGTTCATCGGCGAGCAGACGACCGCTGCCGCCGCGGGGAAGGCCAACATCGGGCGCGACCCCATGGTCCGTCAGTTCCGCGAATCGCTCCGCTTCACCATGATGGGAGCGGAGACGAGCGGCACGTTGACGCGCCTTGCCGAAGTCGGGATCGGCTTCGACCGGAGCGGCAAGGTCGTGCTCGAGGAAGACAGGCTGACCAGCGCGCTGAACGCGTCGGTCGCCGACGTCCAGACGCTGTTTGCCGGCGCCGGCAACGCCGGGCGGTTCGGGGCGCTCAAGACACTGATCTCCGGCTACACGACGTCCGGAGGACTGGTGTCGAACGTCCGCGACCGCATCGACGAACAGGTTGCGCGCTTGACGACGCGCATGAGCATCATGGAGGAGCAGCTCGCGATCCGCCGCGCGGCGCTGCAGCGGGAGTTCATCGCCGCCGACCGCGCGATGGCGCAGCTCAACTCGCAGGCAAACTCCCTCGGACAGCTCGGCGGCCAATACAGGCTGTTCTGATCAACTCCCAACTGCCAACTCCCAACTCCCAACTTCCAAGGTTTGGAGTTTGGAAGTTGGAAGTTGGGAGTTGGAAGTTGGGAGTTGGCAGTTGGCAATTTGGAGGTTGTGTGATCGCGTATTCCCGTGGGGCGGCAGCATATCGGCAGGTCGAGGCGCAGTCCCGGTCACCGCTGGAACTGGTCGTCATGCTGTATGACGGCGCGCTGGCCAGGTTGACGGAAGGCGCCGCGGCGGCAGCGCGCGGAGACGTGCGCGCCCGCGGGGTCGCCGTCTCGAAGGCCCTGACCATCATCGGTTCGCTGCAGGAAACGTTGAACCTCACGGCCGGCGGTGATGTCGCCGCCGAGTTGGACCGTCTCTACACGTACGCATCCGGGCGCCTGCTCGACGTCTCGTTGAAGGGGGATGTGTCGGGCATCCAGGAAGTGCATCGCCTGCTCTCAGGCCTGCGCGAGGCATGGCACCAGATCGCGCAATCGACCACGCCGTGACCGTCCCGAACGATCTGCTTCCGCTCGTGACCCAGTACCGGGCGGGACTCGAGGCGGAGATCGCGTTGCTCGAGCGCCTCGCGGCGCTCGCCGAGCGTCAGCGCGAGGTCACCGCCTCCGGATCGCTCGCAGCCCTCACCGAGATCACCGACGCCCGCGACGGCATCATGGCGAATCTCGTGGCGGTCGAGGCGCAGCTGGCGCCGATCCGCCGGCTCCTCGTCATGTCGCGGGAGCGTCTCGCCCACGAAGAAGAGTTCGAGTACGTCACCGCGCTCCACAAGAAGGCATCCACGCTGGCCAGCGATATCATGAGTGCGGACCAGCACTCGATGGAGTCGCTGCGGGAAGCGGAGCTGGCCCGGCGGTTCGCACAGGAGTCGCTGGATCAGGGAGAGTCCACGCTCGCCGCCTATCGGCGCGTCGTCAATCCGCCGCTGGCGAATGCGACGCTGGTGAACAGACGGGGATAAGCGCGGTCCGCGGTGCGCGGTCCGCGGTCCGGGGGTCCGGGGTCCAGGGTCAGCGGTCCGGGGATGCCGGCAGGAACTCGACCGCCACTGGCCGGCGGACCTTGCCGTCCATCTTCCACGTCAGCCGGACGCGATCGCCCTTGCCGCGGCCGCCGCACGTCATCGGTCCCTTGAAGTCCGGCGTGTGTGCGATGTATTCCACGTCGCCCAGACGCCGTGCTTCGAAACGCTCGACCGTGTCACCCACGCGCATGGTGAATCGCACCGGACCGCCGCGTGGGCACTCGACCCGCTGAAGCAATCCCTCGATCACGGATTCGCCTTCCTTCGGCTGACGCAGTGCCAGCTCGGATTGCTTCATCTGCTCGACGCGCGGTGGCGTCTGCGGCGTGGCCGGTGCTGCTTCGAACGTGAGGACGAGGAGAGCGCTCACAAGGATCGTCGCCATGGTCATAGCCTAACGCGGGATAGGCGCGG
>DASWVN010000031.1:0-28692 GCA_036401215.1 Vicinamibacterales bacterium
CCCGGAAGCGCTGCCCGGCCTGCGTGCCTGGCGGAATCCGCAGCCGGACCGGTCCGTCGAAGGACGGAACGTCGATCCGCGCGCCCAGCGCCGCCTCGTGGACCGCGATCGGCACGACCATGTGCAGATCGTCGCGGTCGCGCCGCAGGACCGCATGCGGCTCCACCTTCACGTGAATGTAGAGATCCCCGCTGCGCCCGCCGTTGGCGCCCGCGTGCCCGCGTTCAGGCACGCGGAGCTGCGTGCCGTCGGGAACGCCGGCCGGAACGCGGACGTTGACGGTCTCGGAACGAACCGAGCGCCCGTGGCCCGCACACACGGCGCAGCGCCGATGCCGCTCGAGCCCGCTGCCGCCACAGGCGGCACAATCCCTGGCAAACACCATGTGGCCGCGCGCCCACCGGATGCGGCCCGTCCCCTGGCAGGCTCCGCACTTCGCGTCCGACACGCGCACGTGCCCCACGCCGCGGCACGTCGCGCACGGGACCTGCCGCGTCACCATCACCTGTCGCTCGACGCCGTTCATCGCATCGAGAAACGGGATCGTCAGCGAGGCGTGCAGATCGGCGCCAGGCTGCGGCTTGCCGCGCTCCTCGGGCGGCAGCGGATGGAGCGCCTCGGCGAACAGCTCGCTGAACGTCGCCGCCTGTGCGCCATACGCCTTCACCGAGAAGTCGAAACCGGCGAACTCGAACGGCTTCGGATTCCGGGCGCGGGGCGCGACACCTGACGCGTCGTACTGCTGCCGGCGGTTCTCGTCCACCAGCGTCTCGTACGCTTCCGTGATCTGGCGGAACAGCGCCTCGGCTTCGCGGTCACCCGGATTGATCCCCGGGTGGTACCGGCGCGAGAGGCGCCGGTAGGCCCGCTTGACGTCTGAGACGCTTGCGCCGGGCGCCAAACCGAGGATTGCGTAGTAGTCCATCGAAATCAGGGTGCTACAGGGTGCATCAAGGTGCGTCAGGGTGCATCGAGGTGCTTTGAGGTGCTTTGAGGTGCTTCAGGGTACTTCGAGGTGCTTCAGGGGGCGGCGGGTGCGCACCTTGACGCACCCCGATGCACCTTGACGCACCCTGACGCACCCCGATCCTTACTTCTTCTCCTCCTCCACGACCTCGGCGTCGATCACGTCGCCCTCCGCCGAACCCGACGGGCCCTGCGCGCCAGTGTCGCCAGGGGTTGGGCCGTCGCCGGCCGGCTGCGCCGCGCGATACATCGCTTCCGCGATCTTGTGCTGCGCGGTGTTGAGGGCCTCCATGCCGCGCTTCATCTCGTCGACGTCGTTCTTCTCGATCGCCTTCTTCAGGTCCTCGATCGCCGACTCCACCGGCTGCCGTTCCGAAGCGCCGACCTTGTCGCCCGCGTCCTTCAGCATCCGCTCGGCGGCGTAGACCGCCTGGTCGGCCTGGTTGCGGGTCTCGATCTCTTCCTTGCGCTTCCTGTCCTCTTCGGCGTGCGACTCCGCCTCGCGCATCATCCGGTCGACTTCGTCCTTCGACAGGCCGCTCGACGCGGTGATGGTGATCTTCTGTTCCTTCTGCGTCGCCATGTCCTTCGCCGAGACGTTGACGATGCCGTTGGCGTCGATGTCGAAGGTGACCTCGACCTGCGGCACGCCGCGCGGCGCCGGCGGAATGCCGGTCAGGTGGAACTTGCCGAGCGTGCGGTTGTCGCGCGCCATCGGCCGTTCGCCCTGGAGGACGTGCACTTCGACGCTGGTCTGGTTGTCGGCCGCCGTCGAGAACGTCTCGCTCTTCCGCGTCGGGATCGTCGTGTTCCTCGGGATCAGCGTCGTCATGACGCCGCCGAGCGTTTCGATGCCGAGCGAGAGCGGCGTGACGTCCAGCAGCAGGAGGTCCTTGACCTCGCCGGCGAGTACACCCGCCTGGACCCCGGCGCCGATCGCCACGACTTCGTCAGGGTTCACACCCTTGTGCGGCTCCTTGCCAAAGAGGTCCTTGACGATCTGCTGGACCTTCGGGATGCGCGTCGATCCCCCGACGAGGACAACCTCGTCGATCTTCTTCGGGTCGAGGCCCGCATCGGAGAGCGCCTGCTTCGTCGGACCGACGGTGCGCTGCAGCAGTTCCTCGACGAGCGACTCGAACTTCGCCCGCGTGAGCTTCTTCACGAGGTGCTTCGGTCCGGTCGCGTCCGCGGTGATGAACGGCAGGTTGATCTCCGTTTCCATCACGCTGGAGAGTTCCATCTTCGCCTTCTCGGCCGCCTCCTTCAGGCGCTGAAGCGCCATCCGGTCCTTGCCGAGGTCGATCCCCTCTTCCTTGCGGAACTCGTCGATGATCCAGTCGATCACCCGCTGGTCGAGGTTGTCGCCGCCAAGGTGCGTGTCGCCGTTGGTCGCTTTGACCTCGACGACCCCTTCACCGACTTCGAGAATGGAAATGTCGAACGTGCCGCCCCCGAAGTCGTAGACCGCGATGGTCTCGTCCTTCTTCTTGTCGAGGCCATAGGCCAGGGCCGCGGCGGTCGGCTCGTTGACGATCCGCATCACCTCGAGCCCGGCGATCTGGCCGGCGTCCTTGGTGGCCTGCCGCTGCGCGTCGTTGAAATACGCGGGCACCGTGATGACCGCCCGCGTGACGGTCTGACCGAGATATTCCTCGGCAGCCTGTTTGAGCTTCTGCAGGATCATCGCGGAGATCTCGGGCGGCGAATACGGCTTGCCTCCGGCATTGATCCGCACATCGCCGTTGCTCGCGCGCTCGACGGAGTACGGCACCATCTTCATCTCTTCGGAGACCTCGTCGAACTTGCGGCCCATGAACCGCTTGATCGAAAAGATCGTGTTCTCAGGGTTGGTCACCGCCTGCCGCTTCGCGACCTGGCCGACCAGCCGCTCGCCCGACTTGGTGAAGGCCACCACCGACGGGGTGATCCGGCTCCCTTCGGGGTTGGTGATGACAACTGGCTCGCCGCCTTCCATGACCGCGACGACGGAGTTCGTGGTCCCGAGGTCGATACCGATAATCTTGCTCATTGTCTGTTCCTCACGGGCCGCCACGACACTGTGCCGGCCAAGTTTGATAACAACGCTAGTATAAAATGTGAGTCTATTATCGTCAAGCCAAGAAAAAAAGGGGACAGTCACCTTTTCCCTAAGTTGTTGACTCGACGCGGCAATCACTGGATTTCGATATAATGCGGATTGCCAGCCTGTCTCAGCGGAGCTCCGCTGTTCCCGTCAGAGGTCCACCATGGTTCGCCTTCTTCGTTTCAGCAGGGCGATTCGCTCCTTCTCGATCTTCGTGCTTGCGCTGGGCGTCACCGCGACCGCCTCCGCACAGGAACCCGTCTCCACCGCCGACGTGCAGGCTCCCGCGCACATCTCGCTGGTGGATGGCGTCGCCATCCTCGAGCGCGATGGCGTCGTGGACGACAACCCGGCGAACATGCCGCTGCTCGCGGGCGACCGGATCCGGACCCGGAGCGGTCGCGTCGAGATCCTGTTCGCCGACGGCAGCACCCTGCACCTCGATCACAACACCGCCGTCGACCTCCAGTCCGACGATCTGCTGCGTCTGATCGAGGGCAGGATCCGGATCTCGATTCCGGGCCCCGCTCGCCAGGTCTCGTACCGCATCGACGGACCCGGGGGATGGGCGCAGATCTTCGAGCCCGGGGACTATCGCGTCGCGATCATGCACAGCGCCGGCAACAGCGAACTGGAACTGGCCGTCATCCGCGGACGTGCAGAACTCGCCAACGAGAGCGGACAGACTGCGCTCCGCGCCGGCGAGCGCGCCTTCGTTCGCGCCGGCGCCGCGCCGTCGTACGCCTACGTCGCCAACTCCGCGGCGCTGGACGCGTTCGATCGCTGGTCCGAGGCGCGCCGCGACGAGCGCCTGGCCGCATCGGCGGAGTACCTCCCCTCAGAGGTCCAGCCGTACGCCTCCACCTTCGCGCGCTACGGGTCCTGGGGATACGAGCCCAATTACGGTCGTGTCTGGTACCCGCGCGTCGCCGTCGACTGGCGTCCGTACTACCGCGGCCGCTGGGTCAGCCTCCGTCCTTACGGATGGACCTGGGTCGCGCACGATCCCTGGGGCTGGCCGACGCACCATTACGGACGATGGGGGATTTCGTCCGCGGGCGCGTGGTTCTGGATCCCAGGAAGGACCTGGGGAGCGGCCTGGGTGTCATGGGCCTACGCTCCTGGATACGTGAGCTGGTGCCCGCTCGGCTGGGACAACCGCCCGGTCTTCTCGATCAACATCAACATCGGCGGACGCCGGCACTACGATCCGTGGCGGGCCTGGACGATCGTTCCGCGAAACCACTTCGGCGTCGGCTTCGTCCATCGCCGCGTCGTCCGCGTCACGCACATCGATCGACGGGTGCTCTCGTCGTTCACGCACCGTGACCGGGCGCCCGACATCATCGGCCGCGCGGTCCCGCGTTCGTCGGCACCGATCCGCGTCGCGGGTACTGCCGTAGGACGCCGTCCGAATGCTCCGCTTTACACGAACGTGCCTGGCGAGCGTGCCCGGGTGCAGACGAACGGCGCACGGATCCGCGTGCCCGATGCAGCGCGAGGCGATCGCAGTCGCGCCGCCGCCGGCGTGACACGCGAGCGGGCCGTTCCGTCCCGGCCGGCGGTGCGATCCGATCGCTCCTTCGAGAGCAACGAGCGGCGTGTCGTCGGCGCGCGGCCGAACGCAGCGCGGCCGCGGACCGACGCGCCGGCAGAGCGACGGGTTGATACTCCGGAACGCGCGCCTCGGGCGGGGGTCGCCGTTCCACGGAGCAGCGCACCGGACCGCGGACGGTCAGGGATCGCCGTTCCAAGGAGCAGCGCACCGGATCGCGGACGGTCAGAGGATCGCCGGTCCGTGTCGACACCAACTCGCGCGCCGGCACAGGCAGATCAGCCTCGCCGATCCGCCCGTCCGCGTGAGGTGGGCTCACCATCGGCGCCGCCGGCCAGGGTCGAATCGCCGGTGAACCGCCGTCCGGCCCAGATCGAACGATCCCCTGCGGGCTCGCGCACGCCAGGTGCCGGGGTCAGGCCAAACCGGTCGTACGAAGCTGGTCCGCGCGCCGTCCCCCGGGGAGACGGCGGACGGCCGTCCGGCGCCGCGCGGCCGCCAGCACCGTCACGCGGACCCGATCGCGCACCATCGGGGTCTATTCAGAGAAGGTCATCGCCGGGCGCGCAACCATCCGCGCGGCCGAGTGGCGGTGGCGGAAGCACTGGCGGCAATCGCCAGGCCGGACCGCCCCGGGGCGCCCGTCCGCGTCCGGGTGGGGGCGGCCGGTAATCACCTGAAGGCTTGTCACGCCGGAGCGAAAGCGAAGGCGGGACGGGAGTAACGCATGGCTCGAGTCGTCGTCCGTATCGCCCGCAGCGCCGGGATTGCCATCCTCTTCTTCGTCGCTGCCGGGCTGGGGATCGCCACGGGTGTGCTCTTCGCCTACTCGGGCGACATGCCACGCATCTCCGACCTCGACGACTACGCCCCGAGCACCATCAGCCGCGTCTACGCGCAGAACGGCGAGATCGTCGGGGAGTTCGCGATCCAGCGGCGCGAGGTCATCCCTTACGAAGCGATCTCTCCCCTGCTGCGCCAGGCGATCCTCGCGGCCGAGGACGCCGAGTTCGAGCAGCATTTCGGCCTGAGCGTCCCCCGCATCATCGTCACGCTGGTGAAGGACATCGCCGAGCGGCGGCTCGCGGGCGGCGCGAGTACGCTCACGCAGCAGCTCGCGCGCAAGTTGTTCCTGACCGACGAGAAGACCTGGGAACGCAAGATCCGCGAAGCGATCCTCGCGATCCAGATCGAGAAGCGCTACACCAAGCGGGAGATCTTCACGCTCTACGCCAACCAGATGTATTTCGGTCACGGCGTCTACGGCGTGGAAGCCGCCTCGCGCCTGTACTTCGGCAAGTCGGCCAAGGACCTGGAACTCGAAGAGGCCGCGTTGATTGCCGGCATCCTTCAGAGCAACGTCCGCCAGAGCCCGTACGTGAACATGGACGCCGCCGTGCGGCGCCGCAACTACACGCTCGGGCGGATGGCGGAAGTGGGCTACATCACGACCGAACAGGCCGAAGAAGCGAAGAAGAAGCCGATCATCACGCGCGGTGAGCCCACGTCACAGCAGTCCGTGGCTCCGTACTTCCTCGAAGAAGTCCGCAAGCAGATGGAACAGCAGTACGGCGCCAAGCAGCTCTACGAGAACGGCCTGTCGATCCAGACCGGGCTGAACATCACGCTGCAGGAGGCCGCCAACACGGCGCTCGAGACGGAGCTTCGCCGGCTGGACAAGATGCGGGGGTGGCGCAAGCCGTCCCGCAACGTTGTCGAGGAAGGTCACAAGATCGAGTCGTTCCGGCACGCGGCCTGGGACCGGGGCATCGACGAAGGCAAGGTCGTCCCTGCCGTCGTCACCAGTGTCGACGCCGATGCGATCAAGGCGCGCACCGGCACCCTGGCGGTGACGATCGATCGAAAGGGCTTCGCGTGGACACGCCGGGCCGCGACGCAGCTCGTGAAACCGGGTGATCTCATCGAGGCAAGGATTTCCTCGGTCAACGCGGCCAACAGGACCGCCGCCGCGACCCTCGAACAGCCGCCAGCCGTTCAGGGGGCGGTGCTCGCGATCGACAACCGCACGGGGCAGATCCGGGCGATGGTCGGCGGGTTCAGCTTCGAGCGCAGCAAGTTCAATCGGGCCACGCAGGCGTATCGCCAGGTCGGGTCCGCGTTCAAGCCGATCGTCTACACCGCGGCGATCGATCGCGGCTACACCCCCGCGTCGATCATCGTGGACGCGCCGGTCAGCTTTCCCACCGGCCCCAACCAGCCGGTGTATTCGCCGATGAACTACGACCGGCAGTTCGAGGGGCCGATCACGCTGCGCCGCGCGCTCGAACAGTCACGGAACATCCCGGCCGTGCTGCTGATGGACGACCTCGGCCCCAAGCAGGTGATCCTGTATGCGCGCCGCCTCGGGCTCGAGTCGGCGATCCCGCCCTATCTGCCGGTCGCGCTCGGGGCCGCGGAGGCGACCCTGCTCGAAATGACGAGCGCCTACTCGGTGTTCCCCAACCAGGGTGTGCGGATGAAGCCCTACGCGGTCGAGAAGGTCACCGACCGGTCCGGCAACGTCCTCGAAGAGAACCACCCCGAACCCCAGGACGCGATCCGGGCCGACACGGCCTTCGTGGTGACCAACATGCTGCGCGGCGTCGTGCAGCGCGGGACGGCGGCCAAAGCGGCCGCTCTCAACTGGCCCGTCGGCGGCAAGACTGGAACGACCGACGACTATACCGACGCGTGGTTCATCGGCTTTGATCCAGACATCACCATCGGCGTGTGGATCGGCCTCGACCAGAAGAAGCCGATCGGCCAGAACATCACCGGGTCCGTCGCCGCCCTGCCGGTGTGGATCGACATCATGAAAGCCTGGATCGGTGACCGCAAGGAGGCGCCGACCTTCGATCCCCCCGGCAACATCGTCTTCATGGCCGTCGACCGCAGCACCGGCCACGCCACGTTCGAAGGCACCCCCGGCGCGATCACCGAGGCGTTCATCGCGGGCACGCAGCCGGGATCGATGCGACAGTAGAAACTCCAAACTTCAAACTCCACATTTTGGAGTTTGAAGTTTGAAATTTGGAGTTTGGAGTTTGAAGTTTGGCGTTAATCCTCGTCCGCAGTCGGCGGTGCGAGTGAACCTGTGGCTTTCCTCATCAAGTAGGTCTTGATGAACTGATCGATGTCGCCGTCGAGCACGCGGTTGACGTCGCCCACTTCGGTCTTGGTCCGGTGGTCCTTCACCATCTGGTAGGGATGGAGGACGTAGCTGCGGATCTGGCTGCCGAAGGCGATCTCCTTCTTCTCTCCCCCGAGCTGTTCCAGCTTCGCCTGCTGCTCCTGCAACTTCATGTCGTACAGGCGGGCCTTCAGCACTTTCATCGCCTGCGCACGATTCTTGTGCTGGGAGCGTTCGTTCTGGCATGAGACGACGATGCCGGTCGGGATGTGGGTGATGCGGATCGCGGAATCGGTGACGTTGACGTGCTGGCCGCCGGCGCCGCTGGAGCGGTAGGTGTCGACGCGCAGGTCCTTCTCGTCGATCTCGACGTCGACGTCTTCGGGCAGCTCCGGCCAGACGTAGACCGAGGCGAACGACGTGTGCCGGCGCGCGGCCTGGTCGTAGGGCGAGATGCGCACCAGGCGATGGACACCGGCTTCGGCGAGCAGCATCCCGTACGCATAGTCGCCGTGGACGGTGAACGTCGCGCTCTTGATGCCGGCTTCTTCCCCGGGCTGCAGGTCGATCATCTCGCGTTTGAACCCGTGGCGTTCCGTCCAGCGGATGTACATGCGCAGCAGCATCTCGGCCCAGTCCTGCGACTCGGTGCCGCCGGCCCCCGGGTGGATGGTGACGATCGCGTTGCGCCGATCGTGCTCGCCGCCGAGCATCTTCTTCGTCTCGCCGACATCCACCTGATCTTCGAGTTCGTCGAGCGCGCGGGCGAGATCGTCGAGCACGGGCTCTCCGGCCTCGGCCCACTCCACGAGGACGGCGAGATCGTCGGTCCGCCGCTTGAGCGCGTCCGAGAGGTTGCGGTCCTCTTCGAGGCGGCGGCGGCGCTGCAGAAGCTTCTGCGCCGCATCCTGATCCTTCCAGAAATCCGGATCGGCTACGCGCGTTTCGATTTTTGCGAGTTCGTCAGCCGGGCGGGAGGCGTCAAAGATAGCTCCGCAGGTCCTTCGCGCGCTGCACGAGGTCTTCGTATCTGCGGAGCTGGTCGTCCAGTTGAATGGTGGCCATGTGGCGTTTCCAAGGGATTGCGACGCGCCCCATAAAGGGGCGCCCTACGACGAGTTCTATCAAAGACTATCTCATAAACGTCGGCGCAGGCGCGCGAGCGAGCGCCGCGAGCGAGCCACGCGACCGGAGCGTGCCGGCGAAGCGGCGAGCGAGGACGCGTGTAGGGGAGTCCGAGGGGCGAAGCCCCTCGGAGAAAATTAGTTTATCGCGAGCGGAACGTGACGGCCAGGGCAGCGATCGTCAGCCCCAGCGAGAGCCACGCCACGAGGTCGCCGATCCGGCTGTAGATCGTGCGTTCCTGGATGAATCGAAGGTCCCCCACCACGATCGCATCCTGGAACAGGTCCGTCTTCTCCAGCACGCGTCCGTATGGATCCACGAATCCGCTGATCCCCGTGTTCGCCGCGCGAGCGAGATATCTCCCCTGCTCGATCGAACGCATCGCGGCCTGATCCCAGTGCTGATACGCGGCGGACGAGCGGCCGTACCACGCATCGTTGGTGATCGTCGTCAGCAGCTCGCTGCCGTCCTGCACGAACCGGCGGATCAGGCTCGGAAAGATGACCTCGTAGCAGATCGCCGTGCTGACCATGTGCCCGTCCACAGGCAAAAGCACCGGGTCCTGGCCGGGTGTGAACGAGGAGACGGCTTCGACGATCGGGGCGACGAAGAACAGCAGGTTCTGCAGCGGCACGTACTCACCGAACGGCACCAGGTGCATCTTGCGATAGACGGCACCGACCTGACCGTCGGGACGGACGAGGAAGGCGGCGTTGTAGTAGCGCGCCTCAGGACGCTGGTCCGGTGTCGTGGCCTTGACCGGCTCGACCTGATCGCTGCCGATGAGCAGGGTCGCCCCGGATTCCCGGGCGAGGCGGCGAATCGATCCGCCCCGAATCAGATCGTGCTCGAAGTAGAACGGCGTCGAGGATTCGGGCCAGATGATGAATGTCGCGCCCGAGGCCAGCGCCTGCCGCGTCATCGCGATGTACTTGTCGGTAATCGCGTCGCGCAGCTCCGGATTCCACTTGTCTTCCTGCTCGATGTTCCCCTGGATCACGGCGACGCGCACCGGGTCGCCGGCCTCCAGCAACCGGGCGCTGCTCATGCGCGCCGACCCCCAACCGGCACACAGGACCACGAGCCCAACCGCGACGGCGGGATAGATCCACCTGGATCTGCCCGCGAACAGGACCGGTGCGGCCGCTGCCGCCGCCACGAACGCGAGCAGCCCGGACAGGCCGTACACACCCACGACGCTGGCAACCTGCGCAACCGGTAGAACGGTGACCTGGCTGTATCCGAGGAGCGCCCACGGGAATCCGTCCCACACGTACTGCCGGCCGAGTTCGGTGCTCACCCAGATCGCCGGCGCGAGAGCCAACGCGCGAGACCCGAGCGATCGGCGGCTCCGGGCCAGCGCCCACGCGAAGGCGGCCGGGAACAGGGCGAGATACGCCACGAGGAGGAAGGCGGCGAAGACTGCCGTGACTGTCGACAGCCCACCGAATGTCGTCATCGTCTCGATGAGCCAGTAGAGCGTGCCCCAGAAGTACACGGCGCCGCTCAGCAGTCCGAGCAGGAATGCACGGCTGGGCGAAGGCGCCTGCCACGCGGCAATCACCAACGGGGTGAGCGCGATCCAGGCGACCGCTGGATGGCCGTATTTCGGAAAGCTCAGCGCCAGCAGCAGGCCCGACAGGACCGCCAGCGCTAGCGCCTGATGTCGGATTTGAATTGCTCTTCCTTCTGGAGCTTCTGCGCGACTCGCGCGGCTTCCTCACGCGTACCGTAGCGGCCGATCCGTACGCGGAACAATGGCGGCGCCGAGTCGTCGAGGTATGCCGGATATCCCTTGGCGAGCAGTTGCTTGACGGTACCGGCAGCCGCCTCGCGTGTGCTTAGCGCAGCCACCTGGAGAAACCAGATACCCGATCGCGCCGACGTCGGCACGTCGGACTTTGGTGCCGGCGGCTTCTGTTCCGGCGCGGGTGGCGGCGTCTTCACCTCTGGCGGCGCCGCAGCCTCCTTCGCCGGAGGCTGTGGCTGTGGCTGCGGCTTGGGCTGGGGTTTCTCGGTTGGGTTCTTCTCCGTGAGCCGCTTGATTGCATCGAACTCGTCGGGCGAAACCGGCCTGGGTTCCTCGACCGGCAATGGCGGGTCGCTCTCCCCAACCGTCGGCGTTGCCACGGCCACTTCCTGCGACGGTTCCAATGCTCGATCCGTCCTGACGTTCCGCCCGACCAGCACTCCGCACAGGAACGTGACCGCAAGCACGACCGTCGTCGACATGAACAGAAACACCAGCTGCTTCCGGCTCAGCTGAATTTCATGGAAGCCGTCGTCAGAAGAATCGTGTGTCATGTCAGGCACGCCTGCCCTCGGCTATTTCTTCCCGGCAATGAGATGGATGAGTTCGATCGGCAGCGGAAAGATGATCGTCGAGTTCTTTTCCGAGGAGATTTCGGTCAGCGTCTGCAGATATCGGAGCGTGATCGACACGGGCTCGGTCGAGATCACGGCTGCCGCCTGGGCAAGCTTTTCCGACGCTTCGAGTTCGCCGGCCGCGTGGATGATTTTAGCACGCTTCTCCCGCTCCGCCTCGGCCTGCCGGGCCATTGCACGCTGCATATCGGGCGGAAGGTCGACGTGCTTTACCTCGACGGACGAGACTTTCACGCCCCAGGGATCGGTGTGCAGATCCAGAATCTGCTGAAGCTGCTGATTCAGCCGTTCGCGTTCTGACAGCAGATCGTCGAGTTCGACCTGCCCCAGCACGCTCCGGAGCGTCGTCTGGGCGAACTGGGACGTCGCGTAGTGGTAGCTCTCGACCTCGACGATCGCTCTCCGCGGTTCCATGACCCGGAAGTAGACGACCGCGTTGACTTTTACGGAGACGTTGTCGCGCGTGATGATGTCCTGTGGCGGAACGTCCATGACGATGGTCCGCAGGCTGACGCGGACCATCTTGTCGATCGGAGCGAAAACGAAGATGATGCCAGGCCCTTTTTCCTGAGGCAGGAGCTTCCCGAGCCTGAACACGACCCCTCGCTCATATTCGTTCAGGACCTTGATCGAGCTGAGCAGATAGAACCCGAGGATCGCAATGACGATGAGCATTGGCGGAAAAGGCAAGGCAGGCTCCTCCCGGTCAGACCTTCCGAACAGTTAACAACAATCCCTTCACGCCGACCACCTGGACCCGGTCGCCGGCGGCAATCGGTTCGTCGGCGGTGGCGGTCCAGATCTCGCCGTGAGTGAGAACACGGCCGACTCCTCCAGAATCGATCGACGTGATGGCTTCCCCGACCTTGTCGATCATCCCGGCTTCACCCGTGACAGGACGCTGCTGCTGCGCCCGGACCGCAAGCTGCACGAGGAAGAGGATGATCCCCGATATCGAGAGCGTAATCGGCACGATCAGGCGCAGGCCGATCTGCATCTCCGGCAGCGGCGAATCGATCAGCATCAGCGATCCGAAGAAGATCGCCGCCACCCCGCCGATCGCAAGCACGCCGAAGCTCGTGACCTTCACCTCCAGGATGAGCAGCACGATCCCGAGCAGGATCAACAGCACGCCCGTGTAGCTGATCGGGAGCACCTGCAGCGCGAAGAACGCCAGCAGCAGGCAGATCCCGCCCGCGACTCCAGGGAAGATCGCGCCCGGATTCCAGAACTCCACGGTCAGCCCGAGCATGCCGAGCGTCAGGAGCAGATAGGCGATCTGGGGATGCGCCAGCGCGCTCAGGACTCTTTGCGCCCACGTCATCTCCACCGATTCGATGGTCGCTCCGGCCAGGCGCAGCGTGTCGCTGCTGCCGTCGAAGCGCAGGATCGTCCGTCCATCGAGCTTGGACAGCAGGTCCCGAATGTCGGATGCGACCACGTCGACGAGCGGCGGCTGAGCGCCGAGCGCCTCCTGTTCGGTGTAGGAGCGGCTGTCGACGACCGCCTGCTCGACCAGGACGGCGTTCCTCTTCCGCTGCTGCGCGATCGTGCGGCCGTAGCTGGCGGTGTCGGACGTCACCTTCTTCGCCATGGTGTCGTCCATTTCGGCCCCGCCACCGGATACGGGGTGCGCCGCACCGATGTGGGTGCCCGGAGCCATTGCCGCCACGTCCGCCGCAATGGTGATCAGGAATCCGGCCGACGCCGCCCGGCTCCCCGACGGCCCGACCCAGACGGCTACCGGGGTTTTCGCATTGATGATGGTGGTGTTGATGTCCCGCGTGGTGTCGAGCAACCCGCCCGGGGTGCGCAGCGTGATGACGAACAGAGCTGCGCCCTCGGCGTCCGCCCGATCGACCGCCTTGCGGATGTACTCGGCGATGACCGGCTGGATGATGCCGTCGACTTCGACCGTGTACACGACGGGCGTTTCCTGCCCGGCCGCGCGCGGCGCTGCGAGCAGGAGGAGCCCTGCGACGAGACACAACCAGGCACGCATCTTCTTGGACTGCTACTTGATCGACGCGAGCAACTGCTTCGCGTCGGCCGAATCTGGTTCGAGGACCAGCGCTTTCTCGAGTTCGAGCTTCGCGGCCGCCGTGTTCTGCTGGCGCAAGTATGCCTCAGCCAGCGCGATATGGGCCGCCGCCGACGCGCGGCTCCAGATCGAGATCTTCAGTGCATCCACCGCTTCGGCCGGACGGCCGGCCCTCAGGTGGATCCGCCCGATGAGCAGATGGGCCTCCGCCTCGTACGGAGAGAGGTACACCGTCCGGCGAAGTTCGGCAAGCGCCTGGCGGTCCTCCTCGCGTTCGAACAGCCGCTTGCCGCGTTCGAGGTGGAAGGTCGCCAGATTCTGCTGCTCGCGCTGCGCCGTATTGACGATCGTCTGCTCGGGGCGGATGCCGGCACGCAGTTCGGGATCCTCCCGGATGCGCTCCATCCCTTTTGGCACGGGCAACCGCTCCGCCGACGCCTGCGCCTCCAGCTCTTCGAAGCGGGACGAAAGCTGCCGGGCCAGCTCACGCTCGCGTGCGGCTTCGACGGTGCTGCCCACCGCCTGGAGGGCCGCGGCGAGCACGAAGTGCGCGTCCGCGTCGGCGGGATCGCGACGCAGCGCCTCGCGCAGCCAGTAGGTCGCCGCGGTGTGCTTGCCCTCGAGCACGTAGGCATACCCCAGATTGAACAGGATGTCGCCGTCCCCGGGGTCCGCATCGGCGGCTTTGGTCAGAAAGTACGTCGGCACGCCTTTCTCGAGAGGCGCTCCACGGCGCAGCTGCACCATCCCCAGGTTGTTCAGGGCCGCCGCCGAGAACGAAAGCGTCGCATCTTCGCCCGATTTGCTGAAGGCCTCGAACGCTTCGTCGAAGCGCTCCAGCGCCAGAAGCGAGACTCCCGCCAGGAACTGCGCGCGCCGGGCGAGCGTCGACTCGGGGTTGACGGCCCGGGCCGCTTCGAGCGCCGCCTCGTGATCGTCCTGATCGTGACGGACGGCCCACAAGGCGAGATACGCCCGATCGTAGCCGGGATGCGCGTCGACCGCTTCTTCCAGAAACGTGGCGCGGGTCGCGGCGCTCTCGGCCATCAATCCCTTCACATACAGCTCGAAGGCGCCGATCGGTGGACGGGCAGAACGCTCCCCCCGGAGGGGAGCCCCGGAGGCGAGCTTGCTCGACAGCCGCTCGAAGAGCAGCACCACGTCGTTCAGCGGACCCCGCTCGGTGACGGTCGGCTGGACGCGGCCGATATCGATGCGGACGCTGTGCGCCTCGAGCACGAGTTCTTCGTCATTCAGGTGGACGGTTCCAACGATCACCTCCGACGCGCCGACGAGCTGCCCCACCTTGATCACGGTCGCGCGGCTCAGCGATGCGGCGGCCGGGAGATGGAGCTGTTCGAACGCGTTGACACGGTCGGCGCGCCGGATGGCCGGAACGCCGCGGGCGTTCAATTCATCGGCGATGAGCAGGCTGGCGGCTTCGGCGATCCAGTGGAGGCGCGGTTCCCGACCGGGGTTCTCGAACGGCATCACGAGGATGCGGACGTGGTCCTGCACGGCTGCTGCCGCCGGAGCGGCGGCAAGCGTGACCGCACAGAGGACGAGGACGCCTGTGATGAATCTATGCAGCATGCTCTGGCCGTTCGACATCGGGCTCCCGCCGCCGTCCAAGCGTGACCGACATCGCGCAGCCTCGCTGTGTGAGCGACGAGCGGCACCCGACCATCTGTGCGGTGGCCGGAATCGAGAAGCACTCGAGCACTCGGATAATGGCCGCGGCGTAAAAGCCGCACAGCGGCAACGCCGACGCTTCGCGAACCTCGCAGAACAGCGATCCGCGGAGGTCGATGGACACGTTTTCGCGCTTCACGCGGGTGATGGCGCGGGATCCAGGATACGTGTCGCGCACCAGCGACCGGGCCGCCCGCAGCGCCGCCCGCGATCGAAGCGGGACCGGCAGCGCGGCGATGAACTTGCGCTTCACCGGCGGCAGGCTTCGCACCGTCCAGTCACCCGCGTACTCCCCTGCCTTCGCCGTGACTGCCGCGTAGGCCTCCCCTTCCCGGCGCAGAAAGCTGAGGACGGCCGACAGCGGTGCCAGCCCGATGGTACCCTCGCGCAGCCCGTGGGGATTCAACCAGTTTTCGTAGAACTCGATCCGGGTCGGAAGGACGTCCGCGATCGCCTGGTGCAGGCTGGCGACGAGCACCCGTCCGATACGCGGTTCACTCATCGCGCAGGACAACCCATCTGATAATGTTGGACAGTTCCCGCCAGATGGTACCACGGATAGCTGATCGCCCATGATTCTGCCGATTCACGAACTCGTCCGCACGCGCATGGCTGACGCCGTGTCGCGCCTCTACGACATCGAGCCGAACGATCCCGTGCTCGCCGACATTCCCGTCGAACTCGCGCCCAACCGGGCGCTCGGTGATTTCGCCGTCCCGCTGGCGTTCAGCCTTGCCCGCAAACTGCGGAAGGCCCCGCGCGCGATCGCACAGGACATCGCCGGCGCGCTCGGCACGATCGACGGTTTCTCGAAGATCGAGGCCGCCCCGAACGGATACATCAACTTCTTTCTCGATCGCCCCGCGCACGTCGGCCGGTGGTTGCGCGGCAAGGCCGAAACCCGCGCGGCCGGCACCGGCAAGGCCATCGTCGAACACACGGCGATCAATCCGAACAAGGCGGCCCACATCGGGCACCTCCGCAATGCCGCGCTCGGCGACGCCTTCGGACGCCTGCTCCGCTTTCTCGGGCGCGACGTCGAGATCCAGAACTACATCGACGACACCGGCGTCCAGGTGGCCGACGTCGCGGTCGGTTTCCGCGAGCTCGAGCACAAATCGCTCGACGAGGTCCGGCAGATCGCGGCCACGGAGCGGTTCGACTATTACTGCTGGGATCTCTACGCCCGAGTCACCGAGTGGTACGAAGAGGACAAAGAGCGGCTCAAGATCCGCGCGAAGGCGCTCCACGACATCGAGCACGGCGGCAACCCCACCGCCGACATGGCCGCCTTCATCGCCGACCACATCGTCCGCTGCCACCTGCGGACGATGGCGCGGATGAACATCGGCTACGACCTGCTGACGTGGGAGGGGGACATTCTCCGCCTGCACTTCTGGACCCACGCGTTCGAGTACCTGAAAAAGACCGGCGCTGTGTACCTGCAGACCGAAGGCAAGCTGAAGGGCTGCTGGGTGATGGCAATCGACGATGCAGGGGGCGCAGAGGAGGCAGGGGGCGCAGGGGACGCAGAGGAGGCCAGGGAAAAGGTCATTGTCCGGTCCGATGGAACCGTGACGTACGTCGGCAAGGACATGGCCTATCAGCTCTGGAAGTTCGGGCTGCTCGGGCGCGACTTCTACTACCGGATCTTCGAACCCGGAGAGCGACCGCTCTGGTCGACGACCTCCGACCCGGCGGCTGCGGATCCGGATCCGCCTTTCTTCGGACGGGCGGCCTGGGTCTGCAATGTCATCGACACGCGGCAGTCGTATCTGCAGAAGCTCGTGAAGCAGGCGCTCGACGTGCTCGGCCACAAGGAGCAGGCGGCGCATTCGATCCACTACTCCTACGAGATGGTCGCGCTCTCGCATGCGACGGCGCGGGAACTCGGGTACGACACATCGGCGGACGCCGATCGTCCGTTCGTCGAGGTGTCCGGACGGAAGGGGCTGGGCGTCAAGGCCGACGACCTGCTGGATCGGCTGCGCGACAAGGCCGCGGGCGAAGTCGCCAAGCGCAACCCCGATCTGGCCCCAGACGAAGCCAGGGCGATTGCGGAGGCGATCGCCACGGCGGCCGTCCGCTACTTCATGGTCAAGTTCTCACGCGGCAAGGTGATCGTCTTCGACATCGACGAAGCGCTCAGCTTCGAGGGGGAGAGCGGTCCGTATCTTCAGTACGCCGCCGTCCGCGCCAACAACATTTTCAACAAGTTGAAGGAACGTCACGGCCTGGCGGAATCCGACGTAATGAGCCGGATCGGCGACGTCGCGGCGGATCCGATTTCAGGATCGGGAGACGAAGCCAACGACCTGTGGGCGCTCGTCCTGGAGGCGGCGCGGCTCGACGAGGTCGTGGACCAGGCTGTGCGGACGCTCGAGTTGTCGGTCCTCGCCAAATACGCGTTCGGCCTCGCGCAGTCGTTCAACGGCTTCTATCACAAGTACTCGATCCTCAACGAGGAGCGCGAGGAGACGAGGCTCTGGCGAGCCGCGGCGGTGTCGTTCTACAAGCAGCAGCTCACGCGGGCGCTGGAGCTGATGGGATGCACGGTTCCCGTCAAGATGTAACGCATGCAACCGACCATCGGCATCACGCGCTGCAGCGCGCTCGACGATTACGTCGCCTCGATCGAGGCGTCAGGCGGCCGTGCGCGTGTGCTGGAGGTCAGCGAGAGCCCGAAGACGCTCCTGGGCGAGATCCACGGTCTGCTGTTGACCGGTGGCGGCGACATCGATCCCGCCTTTTACGGCGAAGACCGCCACGAGTCGATCGAGGATGCGGAGCCGGGCCGTGACGAGTTCGAGATCGATTTGGCGCGGCGCGCGATGGAGGCGAACCTGCCGCTGCTCGCGATCTGCCGCGGCGCACAGGTGCTCAACGTCGCGGCTGGCGGAACGCTCGTCCAGGACATTCCGTCCGCCGTCCGCACCGAACTCCCCCACTCGATCGCGCGGCCCAAAGACCACGTTGCGCACGACGTGCGTGTCGTCCCGTCGTCGAACCTGGAGAGGGTCCTGGGAAGCGCAGTGGTCGCGAACACCTGCCGCGTCAACAGCCGCCATCATCAATCCGTGGCGCGGGTGGGACAGAATCTCGTCGCCAGCGCCACCGCGCCCGACGGAGTCGTGGAAGCGATCGAAGCGCCGTCCGCAACGTTCTGTCTCGGCGTCCAGTGGCACCCCGAGAACTTCTGGCGCACCGGCGAGTTCAAGCCGCTCTTCGACGCCTTCATCGCCGCGGCCAAAACCAGGGGTCAGACCTTGAATTTTGCAAATGCAGATTTTTGATGCCAACCTCGCCTCGCGAAGTTGGCATCAAAAAATAAAATTTGCAAAATTCAAGGTCTGACCCCGAACACGCCCAGCGTTTCGACGTGGGGCGTGTTCGGGAACAGGTCGAAGCCGCGCAGACTGAGCAGCTCGTAGCCCGCGTCCAGCAGGCGGCGCGCGTCGCGGGCCATGGTGGCCGCGTCGCAGGACACGTACACCATCCGCCGCGGACCGAGACCGACGATCCCGTCGGCCGCTTCCTTCGACATACCCGTCCGGGGAGGATCGACGATCAGCGTGTCTGGAGTGGTTCGACCACCCCGCGCCAGGAACGCTTCGACACTGCTGCGGACCACGCGAAGGTGCTCGCGGAAAGGCGCCGCGTTCTGCCGAAGATCGCGGCCGCTGACCGGATCGCCTTCGACGGCCGTAACCCGCCTGCTCCCCGACGCCGCCAGCGGCACGGCAAACACACCAACACCCGCGTAGAGGTCGAACACCGATCCCTCAGGCACCGCGTCCATCACCGCGCCGACGAGCGAGGACAGCAGAAACCGATTCCCCTGGAAGAACGCTTCCGGATGGCGCCCCAGTGTGCCGTTGGGCACGCGGCCGTCCGTCAGCAGATCGAGCGGATCGCGGACGATGGGATCGCCGGACGAGTAGAAGGTCTCGTCGGCGTGTCGAGCGGTGCATCCCGTCAGGCCGGCGGCAAGCACGGCACGTTCGAAGGCGTCCGACGTCGCCTTCGCGTCACGCACATCGAAGTGAAGCGCCCGCGCATCACCGGCGACGCTCTCCGACAGTTCCACGGAGGTGACGACGACGCCCTGAACAGCCAGCGACGCCACCGCCTCCTCAACCGCATCCACGGACGCGTCCGAAAGCTGCCCGGTCGAACGCGCATCACACAGCTCGTGCGTCCCTTCGCGGTAGAAGCCAATCGCACGCCCCCGCACGTGGAAGCGCGCGCGCATGCGGTAGGCGCGCTCGGGAGAACCCGTTACCTGGATCGGGGCTTCAAGAGGAATCCGTCCGATGCGCGTGAATGCATCCTGGACGATCTGCCCCTTCAACAGCAACTGTCGGGGATAGTCGATGAAGGCGTATAGACACCCGCCGCAGGAAGGATCGCCCGGCGGTTCACGGCGATCGGGGGACGGCTCGAGCACGTCAGCGGTTTCCGCGAAGGCGACGCGCTTGTCGGCGCGGGTCACGCGGACGCGAACGCGCTCACCCGGAATCGCGCCGCGCACCAGCAGCACCTGCCCATCGTGCCTCGCGATCGTAAATCCGCCCGACGCGGGCTTTTCGACGACAAGCTCCAACTCCTGGCCGGTGCTTACCGCCATCGCTTACTCATACGTCAGGACAGGCAGGTTCAGGGTATCGCGCAGGAGGCGCTCGAACGCCCGCTCGCGCACTTTCGCCAGGACGCCGGCGGGCATGCGGGCTGCCAGCCCGGCAAGCTCGGCATCTGCCTCAGCACGGAGTTCCGCCGCGGTGTGCGGATCGACTCTCGTTCGAGCCGCCGCGAGCAAGCGAGCGTCGAGCGCCTCGAGCAGCCGGATGATCTCCTGCCGCGCCTCGCCGCGAGCCTGCTTCGCCCTGACGGCCAGGTCGTCGAGCTCATTCGTGATCCGGGAGATCGTCTCGTCGTAGACGCTGTCGGCCCCGAGGCCCTTCGTCGCGAGCAGACGCGTGACGCTGCGCTGGATGTGCGCCGCGAGCGAGCCCTTGCGTACGGCGCTCGCCGGCGAATCGGAAGCCGCTCCCTCCATCCCGGCATCGCCGGCGCTCTCGAGTTCCGAAGTTCCACTCCCCTGCCCGACCCCGATCGCCCGCCGCCAGGCATCGAACGTGTCGAGGACGTCAGCCTCGCAGAACTCGATCCGCAGCGGACGCCGGCGCCCGCCGCGCGCGTTCGCGCGCTCGACGCACCGGTCGATCCCGCGGAAGGCGACCTTGAGAGGAACACCTTGGGCCGACCAGTCGCGGACCTTCTCGAACGCCGGACCGACGATCCGGACCAGATGACCGCCGTTTTTCTGGCACAGGTAGGCTTCGATCCGCCGGCAGTAGTCGATCGCGTCATCCATTCCCGTAACGATGCCAGATGATGCGCAGTCCCTGCAGGGTCAAATCCTCATCGACGTGCTGAATGCTCTTCGTCTCGCTGGCGAGCACCTGCGCCATGCCGCCGGTCGCGAGGCACATCGCGCGGTCCCCGTCCTCGAGTTCGGCGCGCATCCGCTGCACGATCCCGTCGATCATGGCAACGTAGCCGAAGAACAGTCCCGACTGCATCGACGTCACGGTGGTGTCGCCAATCACCGTCGGCGGCTTGCGGATGTCGACACGCGGCAGCCTCGCGGCACGCTGGAACAGCGCGTCGGCCGAAATCCCGATCCCCGGACAGATCACGCCGCCGAGATACTCGCCCTTCTTCGAGATCGCATCGAAGGTCGTCGCGGTTCCGAAGTCGACGACGATGAGCGGGATCTGCTGGGCACGCCCGAACGCCTCGTAGGCCGCGACGCCGTTGACGACGCGGTCGGCGCCGACGTCCGTGACGGGGTTGTAGAGGACCGGCATCCCGGTGTTGGTGGCCGGATCCACGGTCAATGGACGTTTGCGGAAGTACCGCTCGCACATCTCCTCGAGCGTCCGCGTCAGTGGCGGCACGACCGAGGAGAGGATGATCCCCTTCACCCTCGCGAGGTCGACGTGGCTGCGTTCGAACAGGTGCGTGATGAGGATGCCGAGTTCGTCGCTGGTCCGTTCCCGCATCGTGACGAGGCGCCAGCTCTCCGCGAGCCGGTCACCGTCGAACACGCCAATCACAATGTTGGTGTTGCCTACGTCGAGTGCGAGCAGCATGGTCGCGCCAATTCTATAGCCACCGGACGACGCCGGACCGGACCGGTTCGACGCGTCCGCCCGTCCTGACCTGCAATGCGCCGTCGGGAGCGACGCCGGCCGTGACGCCCGTGAGCCGCCCCTCGGGACCATCGCACTCGACTCGCGAGCCGGTGGCCGACGGAGACAGCATCGTCCAGCGTTCGAGGACCGTCCGCACGTCTCCCGATCGAAGCGCCTCCAGCCATTCGGACAGCATCGCCAGACACTCGGCGAGGAGGGCGCCCGCGTCGATCGGGCGGCCCAGTTCGGCGGCGATCGAGGTCGCACGGTCGACGACATCCGGAGGGTACGCCGCTGGCAGCAGATTGATGCCGAAACCGACGACCGCAAACTGCACGCCTTCACGTCCGGTCGAGGCTTCGGTCAGAATGCCGGCCAGCTTGCGCCGGCGTCCAAGCCCGGCCTCGATGACGAGGTCGTTGGGCCACTTGATCTCGATGGGAAGCGACGTCGCGGCGCGCATTCCCTCGGCCAGCGCCACGCCGGCGGCCAGCGTGAGCAGGGGGATCACGCGGGGATCGCGAATCACAACCGAGACGTAGAGGCCCGCCCCTGCGGGCGAGTGCCACGATCGGCCCAGGCGTCCCCGTCCGGCCGTCTGCGCCGCGGCCGCGACCGTCGTCCCCTCCGGCGCGCCCGCTTCGGCGAGCCGCAGCGCCTCGTCGTTGGTGGATCCGATTTCCGTGAAGTAGTAGAGCGGATCGCCGATCGATCGGCGGCGGTGGGCGCAGGCGATCAGCGCCGACGAAAACTCGGCTGGCGGCGCCTCACGCATCCGGCTCGATTTCGAGACTGAGGTCCGCCGCAGGCGCCGAGTGCGTCAGCGCACCGACCGATACGTAGTCGGCGCCGGTCGACGCGAGTTCCGGGATCCGCTCGAGGGTGATGCCGCCGGAGATCTCCACCTTCGCCCGGCCCGCGATCCGCTTCACGGCCTCGCGAATGGTCTCCGTGTCCATGTTGTCGAGCAGGATGGTGTCCGCGCCGATGGCGACCGCCTCATCGACCTGGTCCAGGCTCTGGGCCTCGATCTCGATCGGCTGCCCCGGCCTCGCGGCACGTACGCGTTCAACCGCGACGTTCACGCCACCGGCGAGCCGGATGTGATTGTCTTTGATGAGAACCGCATCGTGCAGCCCCTGGCGGTGGTTCGTGCCGCCGCCGGCGCGAACCGCGTACTTCTCGAGCGCTCGAAGCGTCGGGGTCGTCTTGCGCGTGTCGAGGATCGTGATCCGCCCTTCGGCGGCATCGACGAACCTGCGGGTGATGCTCGCAATCCCGCTCAACCGCTGCAACAGGTTCAGCGCCGTGCGCTCGGCCGTGAGCATCGCGCGGGCGCTCCCGCGAATCTCGGCGACGATGTCCCCCGGCGAGCAGCGGGTGCTGTCCGGCTTCCTGACGACGAACTCGACGTCGCGATCGAGACGACGAAACGTCTCGGCGGCAAGATCGATCCCGGCGATGACGCAGTCGCACTTGGCCACGATCTCGCCTCGAGCGCGCAGGTTCTCGTCGATGGCTGCATCGGTGGTGATGTCGCCGGAGCCGACATCCTCCGCAAGGGCACGACCGACGATCTCGCGATACAGCAGGCGATCGAGGGGTGTGAACGGGAGCAGCTTCACTGCACCTTCTCTGGCGCCGGTTCCGGCGCGGCGAGTTCCACCACGACCTCGAGCGACTCGGCCTCGCCGGTCTCGAGGCGGTCGATGAGACCTGACGCACGGAGATCCTGCTCGACGAGCGGCAACAGGGCCAGCTGCGCCTGCGGTGCACGCACGACGGCGCGCGCGACGCGTGTCTTCAACGGGCGCTGCTCTTCGGACTTCTTCTTGCGGATGGCTCCGAGCACGCCGGCCGCGAACTCCAGCGCCGCGATGCCCTCCTCGTCGTCACCCGGTCCGCAGACCTTCATCAAGGCTTCGGCGTCCGGCCACGATGACGTGTGGATCGAGCCTGGACGCCACCACGACCACACCTCCTCGGTCACGAACGGGAGGAACGGCGCGAACAGCCGCAGCATGACATCCAGCGCGGCGAACAAGGCGCCGTTGGCCGAGGCGGCCAGATCGGCCCCCTGGTCGCCGTAGCGGCGCCCCTTCACGAGTTCCAGGTAGTCGTCGCAAAACGACCAGAAGAACGTCTCCGTACGCTCGAGCACGCGGGTGTAGTTGTAGTTCTCGAAGTCGTTCGTCGATTCGCGGACGACCGTCGCCAGCGAGGCAATCAATCCGCGATCGACAGCCGCGGTGACGGTTCCCCTCGGCTCCGCACGCGACAGCACGAACTTCGATGCGTTGAGTACCTTGATGGCGAGCCGGCGTCCGACCTTCATCTGGCCGGGGTCGAACGCGGTGTCGGTGCCAGGACGTCCGCCGGCGGCCCAGTAGCGGACGCCGTCGGAGCCGTGCTCCTCGAGCAGCCCCATCGGCGTGACGACGTTCCCCTTCGACTTGGACATCTTCTTGCGGTCCGGATCGAGGATCCAGCCGGAGATCGCCGCGTTCGTCCAGGGGAGCGAACCGTGCTCGAGTTCGGCGCGCAACAGCGTCGAGAAGAGCCAGGTCCGGATGATGTCGTGCGCCTGCGGGCGCAGGTCCATCGGGAACACACGCCGGAAGAGGTCGTCGTCTTCTTCCCACCCCGAGACGATCTGCGGGGTGAGCGAGGACGTCGCCCACGTGTCCATGACGTCGGGATCGCCCGTAAAGCCGCCGGGCTGGTCACGCTGTTCAGCGCGATAGCCATCGGGGACGTCGGTGGACGGATCGATCGGCAGACGCGACTCGTCCGGCAGAAGCCGGGCCTCGTAGTCGATGCCGCCGTCCTGGCGGACCTTGTACCAGACCGGAAACGGCACGCCGAAGAACCGCTGCCGGCTGACGCACCAGTCACCGTTGAGGCCGTTGATCCAGTTCTCGAGGCGGGCCCGCATGTACGGCGGATGCCATCGCAGTTCGGCTCCGCGCGCCAGCAGCCGATCGCGGTACTCCATCGTCTTGATGAACCACTGCCGGCTCGTCACGATCTCGAGCGGACGGTCACCCTTCTCGTAGAACTTCACGGCGTGCGTGATCGGACGCGGCTCGCCGAGCAGGTCGCCGCTCTCTCGCAGCATCTCGACGATCCGGGCACGCGCCTTCGCGGCCGAGAGGCCGGTGAGCTGGTCGTAGTGCTGTTGCGCACGCGCAGGATCGACCGACTCCCAGCCGCGTTCTCCCCACGTGACCGGCTTGAACGCGCCGTTCGGCCCGATGATCGCGCGCACCGGTAAATGCAGCTCGCGCCACCACGTCACGTCGGTGATGTCGCCGAACGTGCAGATCATCGCGGCGCCGGTGCCCTTTTCGGGATCCGCGAGCGGATGCGCCTTGACCGGCACGCGTGCGCCGAAGATGGGCGTGATCACTTCGGTCCCGAAGAGCGGCTGATAGCGCGGATCGTCGGGATGCGCGACGATCGCCACGCAGGCCGGGATCAGTTCGGGGCGCGTCGTATCGATCTCGACGTATTCACCTGTCCCGACCGCATTCGAGGAGGTTCCATCGGCTTTCTCGAAACGGATCTTGTGGTACGCGCCCGGCTGTTCGCGGTCCTCGAGTTCGGCCTGCGCCACCGCGGTCCGGAAGTCCACGTCCCAGAGCGTCGGCGCTTCGAGCTGATACGCCTGACCGCGGGCGAGCAGGCGCAGGAACGAAAGCTGCGAGATCCGCTGCGACCGCTTGTCGATCGTGGCGTAGGTCATCGACCAGTCCACCGACAGGCCGAGATACCGCCAGAGATCTTCGAAGACCTTCTCGTCTTCGGCCGTCAGCCGGGCGCACAGCTCGATGAAGTTCGGACGCGAGACCGCGATCGTCTGCTTTCCCGGTTTGTCGGGCGGCGTGAAATGCGGATCGTACGGCAGCGACGGATCGCAGCGGACGCCGAAGTAATTCTGCACGCGGCGCTCGGTCGGCAGGCCGTTGTCATCCCACCCCATCGGGTAGAACACCGCCTTGCCGCGCATCCGCTGGAAGCGCGCGATCAGGTCGGTGTGCGTGTAGGAAAAGACGTGACCGACGTGCAGCGAACCGCTCACCGTGGGTGGCGGAGTGTCGATCGAGTAAATCTCGTTGCGCGAACGCGCGCGGTCGAACCGGTAGACGGCGTCCCGCTCCCAGCGCTCGATCCACTTCTTCTCGAGACCTTCGAGGGCCGGCTTATTGGGGACGGAGATGGGGCTGGCTGTGTCGCTGCCGTCGGGCATATCCCGACAATGTTATCAGGGAGGCTAGCAGCTAGCGCGTGGTCGTACGGATCCGGGCGATCTCCTCGCGGACGAGACGCTCAGCCACTTCCACGACGACGTCGCGGACGGCATCGTCGCCCATCCGTTCGATCACGCGGCGCGTGACCTGCTCGATCACGTCCTCGCGCAGCGCCTCCTCGTTCACGGGCGGAGGCGGCGCGACCTTGCCCTGTTCCGCGGCCAGCAGAGCGGCGAAGGCTTCCGCCAGCGTCGGTGGCGCTGACGATGAGGGTGCCGGCTTGTCTGCCGTCTTGTCTGCCGCGGCGCCTGGCGCGGCGGTGGAAGCGCCGGGGGTGGAGGCGGAAGCGACTGGCGCGGCGGCGGATGCGCCGGGCGTGGCGGCCGAGGCGGGCACAGCCGGGACGTCCGGCTTTGCAGGCGCCTCCGGCTGCCAGTTGGCCAGCTCCTTCCCGAGATCCGTGGGGGTCGGGCGTCCAGTGGCGGCCGGGGTGTCGCCCCCGCGGGACGACAGGGCCGCGTCGAGCCGGTCGAAGAACTGCTCCGCTGGCACGGGTGCAGCCGGCGCGGGACGTTCCGAGGCTCCGGCGGCAACCTGCGTGGCGGCGCCGGGAACGGGTCGTTTTCCGGCGATCAGATCCTTCACCCTGTTGATCACCATCTGCGGCTCGAACGGCTTCACCAGGACGCCGTCGCAGCCCGCCGCCTGCGCGCGCCCTTCGTCGATCGGCTCGAAGGCGCCGGTCAGCAGCAGAACGGGGATGTGCGAGAGGCCAGGCGTCCGCTTGATGAAGGCGGCGACCTCGTAGCCGTCGCGCTCCGGCATGCCGACGTCCGCGAGCACGATGTCGGGGCGCTCGACGGGCGCGAGCGAAATCGCCTGGCTGCCGTTGCTGACCGCGATGACCTCGATGTCCTCGTCGGCGAAGGTCAGTTCGATGACCTTCTGAATCGTGACGCTGTCATCGGCGAGCAGCAGCTTCCGGCGCACGCGCTACACCTGCTCCACGCGTGGACGGACGTTCTCGTTGATGAAGGTGATGATGTCCTGCATCGGGCTCCCTGGCAGGAAGATGCCGCGCACGCCGATCTCCTGCAGTTTGGGGATGTCGACGTCGGGAATGATACCGCCGACGACCACGATGACGTCCTCCAGCCCTTTTTCCTCGAGCAGTTCCATCACCCGGGGGCAGATGTGCATGTGCGCGCCCGAGAGGATCGACAGGCCGATCACGTCGGCGTCCTCCTGGAGCGCTGCGGCGACGATCTGCTCGGGCGTCTGGCGCAGGCCGGTGTAGATGACCTCCATCCCGGCGTCGCGCAGCGCGCGCGCGATGACCTTGGCGCCACGGTCGTGGCCGTCCAGGCCGGGTTTGGCGATGACAACTCGGATCTTTCGCATGATCAGGGTGCTTCGGGGTGCCTCAGGGTGCGTCGGGGTGCTTCAAGGTGCATCAGGGTGCGTCAGGGTGCGTCAAGGTGCATCAGGGTGCTTCAAGGTGCATCAGGGTGCTTCAGGGTGCATCGGGTGCTGCCGCACGGCCTTAGATCAGCGGCACCTCTTCATATTCGCCCCACACCTCGCGGAGCGCGTCGCACATCTCCCCTACCGTCGCATACGCGCGCACGCAGTCGAGGAGTGGATACATCGTATTCTCACGGCCCCGGGCCGCCGTGCGCAGCGCATCGAGCGTGCGCTGCACCTTATCGTTGTCGCGCGTCTTCTTCAAGTCCGCGAGCCTGGCTAGCTGCTTTTCGGCGGCGGTATCGTCGATGTAGAGGATCTCCATCGGCGGCTCGTCCTCCTGGACGTAGTCGTTGACGCCGACGATGATCTTCTCGCGCCGCTCGACCGACTGCTGGAACTGATAGGACGCCTCGGCAATCTCCTTCTGCGGGTAACCGTGCTCGATCGCTTCGACCATCCCGCCCATCCGGTCGATCGTCTCGAAGTACTCCTTGGCGCCCCGCTCCATGTCGAGCGTCAGCTTCTCGAGGAAATACGACCCGCCGAGCGGATCGACGATGTTGGTCACGCCGCTCTCGGCGGCAATGATCTGCTGTGTGCGGAGCGCGAGCGTCGCGGCTTCGGCGGTCGGCAGCGCCAGCGCCTCGTCGAGCGAATTCGTGTGGAGCGACTGCGTGCCGCCGAGCACGGCCGCGAGCGCTTGAAGCGCCGTCCGCACGACGTTGTTGTAGGGCTGCTGCGCCGTCAGCGAAACGCCGGCCGTCTGGGTGTGGAAGCGCAGCTTCCACGACCGCTCGTTCCTTGCCTTGAAGCGATCCCGCATCACCTCTGCCCACAGCTTCCGCGCGGCACGGAACTTCGCGATCTCTTCGAAGAAGTCGCTGTGCGAGTTGAAGAAGAACGAGATCTGCGGCGCGAACGCGTCGACGTCGAGACCGGCGTCGACCCCGTACTGCACGTACTCGATGCCGTCACGCAGCGTGAACGCAAGCTCCTGCAGCGACGTCGAACCCGCCTCGCGGATGTGATAGCCGCTCACGGAGATCGTGTTCCACTTGGGCACTTCCTTCGCGCAGAACGCGAAGATGTCGGTGATGAGCCGCATCGACTCGCGCGGCGGAAAGATGTACTCCTTCTGCGCGATGAATTCCTTGAGGATGTCGTTCTGGATCGTGCCGGACAGCTTCTTCCAGTCGGCCCCCTGCTTCTCCGCGACCGCCAGATACATCGCGAAGATCATGGGCGCCGGGGAGTTGATGGTCATCGAGGTGGTGATCGCACCGAGGTCGATGCCCTCGAAGAGTCGCTCCATATCGGCCAGCGACGTAACGTTCACGCCGCACTTGCCGACCTCGCCGAGCGACAGCTCGTGGTCGGGATCCCGGCCCATCAGCGTCGGCAGGTCGAACGCGACGCTCAGCCCGGTGCCGCCCGCTTTCAACAGCGTCTTGTAGCGCTCGTTGGTCTCCTCCGGCGTCCCGAACCCGGCAAACTGCCGCATGGTCCACAGCCTGCCGCGGTAGCCCGTCGGGTGGATGCCGCGCGTATACGGGAACTCCCCCGGATTGTTCAGGTCGCGGGTGTAGTCGAAACCCTCGAGATCGTCAGGCGTGTAGAGGCGATCGATCGGGCGTCCGGAAATGGTCGTAAAGGGGACAGGGCGCTCAGGGGCCTTCTTGAGCGTCGGCTCGAGCACTTCCCTCTCCCACCGCTGTTTGCCCGTCTCGGCGGCGGCGGTTTTCATAGGTCCTTTGATTATAGCGGGGTCCGCGGTGCGCGGTCCGGGGTGCGCGGTCCG
>DASWVN010000032.1:0-2493 GCA_036401215.1 Vicinamibacterales bacterium
AGGGCGCGTGCCGGAGGCTCCACCTTCGGATACGCGCTCAGCCACCACATGATGACGCAGATGGCGATGATGATCGTCCCGGCGGTCTTCAGGAACGCAAGCCCCTGCTCCTGCGCCGTGACGAGCGCGTTCCGGATCGACGGCGTCTTGTACGTGGGCAGTTCGAGCACGAGCGGCCGGACCTTCCCTTTCAGGATCGTCCGGCCGAAGAGCTTCGCCGTGAAGAGCCCGGCGCAGGCGCCGAGGAGATAGCAGCCGGCGAAGGCGAGCCCCGCGGCGGCAGGACGGCGGGCAAACAGCAGCGTCGTGAGCAGCACGTACACCGGCAGCCGCGCCGAGCAGGACATGAACGGCGCGACGAGAATCGTCGCGAGGCGATCGCGGCGATCCGGGATGAGCCGCGTGCTCATGATCGCGGGCAGCGCGCAGGCGTGGGCCGTCAGCAGCGGCACGAACGCGTGCCCCGGCAGCCCGAACCGCGACAGCTGCTTGTCCATGACGAACGCGGCGCGCGCGAGATAGCCGGTGTCCTCCAGCAGCGTGATGAGGAAGAACAGCAGGCATATCTGCGGCAGGAACACGATCGTGCCCGCCAGGCCGCCGACGAGGCCGTTTCCGACGAGGTCTCGTACGGGTCCGGGCGGCAGCCAGCGTGCGGACAGCAGCCCGATCTGCGTGAACACCGCTTCGATCAGATCCATCGGGACCTGTGCGAGCGCGAAGAGGATCCAGAACAGCCCGCCCATGACGACGCAGAACGCGATGAGCCCCATCACGGGATGGGTGAGCACCCGATCGACGCGCTCGGTCATCGTGTCGTGGAGGGGAACGTTCCCCATCCGGCCGTGCGTCACGCGGGCGACGATGGCGTCGGCCCAGTCGGTGAGCGCTTCGGTGGAGGCGGAGTCCGGCGGCATGGCCTCGGGGCGCACCTGCGCGGGCTGCCGTGCGAGGCGCGAGAGGGCCGCGCGGAGATCGTCGAGCCCCTCGCCCGTGCGCGCGACGATCGGCACGACGGGCACGCCGAGACTCTGCGAAAGTCCCGTCGTCGCGATGTGCAGTCCGCCGCGCCGCGCCAGATCGATCATGTTCAGCGCGACGACCGTCCGTAACCCGGTCGCCAGCGCCTGCGCAACGAGCACGAGGTTGCGCGTCAGGTTGCAGGCGTCGACGACGACGATGACCGTGTCGAGCGGAATTTTCGAGTCTCCCTCCAGCGCGCGCCGGACGAGCACGGACTCGGGAGAGCTGCTGTGGAGATCGTAGAGGCCCGGCAGGTCGAGAACGTTGATCTCGGGCTGGTCGCCCGGCATCGGCATGCGCCCGGACCGCATGGCGGTCGTCGTGCCGGGGAAGTTCGACGTCTTGGCGCGCGTGCCGCAGAGCGCGTTGAAGAGGGTTGTCTTGCCGGTGTTCGGATTGCCGAGCAGCGCGAGCCGCTTGACAGGCGCGCTAGTGGCTGGCTCGACCGGCAGCAGCACCGCGCCCGTGGACGCCATCGGCGCTCACGCCTTGTCGGCGAGGACGAACAGCCGCTCGGCGACCCCCTGGGACACGCCAATGCGGGTCGTGCGGACCTGCAGGATGCAGGGCTCGCCGCGCTTGCAGAGCCGGAGCTTGCACGAATCGGTCAGTCCCAGCGATCGGAGAAGGCTCCGGGTCTCCTCGTCGACCTGAGCATCGCAGAGGGTCGCGAGCGTGCCTGTCCGGAGGTCGGTCACCCGGATCGACGACGGTTCGGTGAGGACGTCGAGCCCGACCGGAGTTGGTTTCATATGGGAATCGGGACGGAACTCCGAGCGCCGCTCGGAAGTGAGATTCAGTCTCACTTCCGATAGCTTAATCCGACCTAATTGGTCGGTCAAGTCCTGAGTGGATCCTGCCAGCTCTGCCGCTTCACCGCCGGAACCGGCGCGAGACGTCCCGCAGGGCACTGACGACGTGCTCCACCTCGCCGTTCTCCATTGTCGAAAAGATGGGAATCGAGACAAGACGCTCGAAGAGTGCGCTCGCGACGGGCAGATCCGCAGGCCCCAGGCCGAACGTCGTCTCGTAGTACGGATGGAGGTGAAGCGGCCGCCAATGGACGGAGCACCCGACGCCCAGCGCACGCAGTTCGTCGATGAAGGCGTCCCGTCCGATGCGCAACGTGCCGGTCCGCAGCCGGAGTGGAAAGAGATGCCACGCGTGCAGACGGTTGGGGTCCATCGGCGGCAGTTCGATCCCGTCCACGTCACCGAGCGCTTCGATGTACGCCAGCGCGATGGCCTCTCGCCTCGCGCGCATCGCCTCGGCGCGGCGCAGCTGGTGGATGCCGATTGCCGCCGCGATATCGGTCATGTTGTATTTGTAGCCCGGCGCGACGATCCGGTAGTCCCAGCTGTTGCCGCCGCTGTAGCGGTCCCATGCGTCCCGCGTCAGGCCGTGAAGCGACATCAGCCGCATGCGATCGGCAAGCGCCGCGTCCTGCGTGACCGCGATCCCCCCCTCGCC
>DASWVN010000033.1:0-11697 GCA_036401215.1 Vicinamibacterales bacterium
GCGACGACGACGTGCGATCTCTTCACCGCAATGGACCGGGACGTGCCGCCGCACATCCTGCGCAACGCGCGTGAGCTTCAGCGGACGTTCGGCCGGCCGGGGGCACGTTCCATCGGCGAACGCGAGCTGCGCCGCGCGCTGCTGGCAGGGTATCCGGAGCGTGTGGCGCAGCGGCGCGCTCGCGGTGATGCGCGGGTGCGGCTCGCCAGCGGCCACGGTGGGTGGATCGGGCCGGAAAGCGGCGTTCGCGACGGGGAGTTCGTTCTTGCGCTTGCCGTGGACGGTGGGCGCCGCGGAGAGGGAGCGGAAGCGAGGATCAGAATCGCCAGCGTTGTCGACCGCGACTGGCTGACGCCGACATCGATCATGCGCGTCACCGAGGTTGATGGCGCCGGTGTTGTCCGCGGGGTCGAACGTGAGATGTACGACGCGTTGGTGTTGAAGGAACGACCGGTCCAACCGGATCCGTCCGAGGCGGCTGCGCATCTGGCCGAGGCGTTCCTGGAGCGTCCGCTGCGCGACGAGGACGAGCAGCTCCTGCGCCGCCTGAAATTTGCCGGGATCGAAGCCGACCCCCGCGGCCTTGCGGTCGCAGCCGCCTACGGCAAGCGGAGCGTCCACGACGTCGTGCTGCTTGACGCACTCGACTGGAACACGCGGCAGGAGCTGGAGCGGAACGCGCCTGCGACGTTCACCGCGCCGAGCGGACGAACGCATCGGCTCGATTACCGCGACGACGGCTCCGTTGCTCTCGAGATCAAATTGCAGGAGCTGTTTGGCCTTCCGGAGACGCCGCTCATCGGCGCGCGCCGCGAGCCCCTGCTGATTCTGCTCCTCGCGCCAAACGGCCGCCCCGTGCAGACGACCCGCGATCTCAGGAGCTTCTGGAACACGACGTATCCAGAGGTGCGCAAGGAGCTGAGGGGCCGGTACCCGAAGCATCCGTGGCCTGAGGATCCGTGGAGCGCGCGCCCCACCGCACGTACGAAGCGACCCGGTACGTAGGGCCCGGCTTCAGCCGGGCCATCCGGGCGCCCCATAAAGGAGCGCCCGACATCAGAACGGCGCCGAATCCTCAGAAGTACTTCTTGAGTCCGATGGTGAGCTTCAAGCCGTCCGGGTTCTCGGGGCCGAAGTCGTCGACGTTGGAGATCAGGTGGTAACTCAGTTCCCCCTTGATGGATACCGTGTTGCTCGTGAACATCTCGATCCCGCCAAGGAGTACGCCGCCAAGCTTCGACTCGGAATCCGTGAGGCTGTTACCGTTGCGGCGCGGTTCCAGGATGTAGACGCCGAGACCGGCGCCGACGAACGGGTGCAGCTCGCCGCCTTCCCAGTTGTAGATCACATCGCCGCCGATCCTGATGTGACGAACGTTGGCGTCGGGGTCGCGCTCGTAGCCGGGATTCGTCCACCCGAGACCGAGGCGGAGGCTCGTTCGCGGCGACCAGTAGTACTCGTAGAAGCCGTCCAGGCTCAGAGACGATTCGAGTTCGTCATCGCTCGGACGAAACACGCCGACGTCGCCGCCGACGGCGGCTGAGTCGGTCCGTGGCGTCCGCTGCGCCTCCGCGAATGAAGGAAGAAGGCTGAAGACGGCAGCAATGACGGCAATTCTGGATAATGTTTTCATCTCTCACACACCTCTCGTTTCACTGCCACCCATAATGGCAAGAGCAGTGCCGGAGAATGGCTGAGTGCATGGCCCCCTTTGAATGGCGCCACAGAAACGTCGGACGCCGCTTTATGGGGCGTCACAGAAACGTAGGGCGCCCCTTTACGGGGCGCCACCGAACACAGACATGAAAATCGCAACGTGGAACGTGAACGGTATCCGTGCGCGCCAGGCGCAGCTGCAGGAGTGGATCGAGCAGGAGCGGCCCGACGTGGTGTGCCTTCAGGAGATCAAGGCCTCGGTTGACCAGCTGCCCGTCTGGTTGTGCGAGATGGAAGGCTACTGGTGCTACTGGCACGGCTCGAAAGGCTACTCGGGGGTTGCCCTGCACGTGCGGCAGGACTTCGCCCCGGAACGTCCGGTCTTCGAACACCCGCCGTTCGACTACGAGAACAGGATCGTGCTGGCCCGTCTGCCGCAGGCGACGGTGGCGTCAGTGTATGTGCCGAACGGCGGGAAGGATTTTCCGGCCAAGATGCAGTTTCTTGCGGCGCTCGAGCACTTCGTCGAACAGGAACGCGCGGGCGGACCGCTGATCATCTGCGGCGACATCAACATCGCGCGAACGGACATGGACGTCCATCCCAAGGAGCGGAAGCCGCGCGCGATCGGCCAGCTTCCGGAGGAGCGGGCGCAGTTGGAGCGCATCATCGCGCACGGCCTGGTCGACGTGGGGCGTGAGCGGGAGCCGGAGAACGATCAGATGTTCACGTGGTGGGCGCCGTGGAGGAACCTGCGGCAGCGGAACATCGGCTGGCGGCTCGATTACGTGCTTGCGAGCGAAGCGCTGTATCCGCGGGTTACGAACTGTGTGATCCAGCGCGAGGTCGGGACGTCCGACCACGCGCCGGTGATCGCCGAGATGGCGTTCTGAAACTCCGAACTATGAACGCCGAACTACGAACTACTTGCGCAGCACGAACATCATCTCGATGTTCGTCTCGACTGGCTGCGGCAGCGGTTTGAACTCCCACTGACGGGCCGCGAACAACGCCTGCTCGTCGAGTCCGGGCAGGCTGCGGATGACCGACGCGTCGCTCACGCGGCCGTCAGTGCCGATCGTCACCTTGACTTCGACGATGCCCTCGATCCCTGCTCTCATCGCCTCTGAGGTGTAGGTAGGATTCACCTCCTTGACGAGTTCGGGTTTCGTGCGGTCCGGTGCGACCTCTCGTGCACCGGGGGCTCTTCCACGTCCTCGGACTGGCAGGGATCCCTGTGGCCTGACCTCGATCGCCTCGAGCACCGGCGCCGGGGCCGGATCCTGACCGCCATTCGGGTTGAAGTTGACGGTCACCGTCATCATCACCGGTACGGGCTGTCCGTTCAGACGCGTCGGCACGAAGCGCCACTGCATCACGGCGTCGATAGCCGCCTGGTCGAGGAGTGGGATCGAGCGAAGCACCCGGGCGTCCTCGACGTTGCCGTCCGGCCCGACTCGAATCTCGAGGACCACCATGCCGGCGACCTTCGCCGCGAGTGCCAGCTCCGGGTAGACGGGACGGACGTCCTTGATCTTGGTCGGGGTCTTGATGTTGCCGCCAACGCGGATCGCGCCTTCGGCATCGATTGGCTGGGTTGGCGGAGGCAGCATCGCGCCGGCGCCTCCAATCGCTCCCCGTTCAGCGATGACGATCGTGACCGGGAAGGCGAGGGGCGCGGCCGCGGGCGGCTCGTAGCGCCATTGCCGGATCGACTCGAACGCGGCGTTCTCGATCCCGATCGCTGCAGCCCTGATTGCCTCGGACAGCTGCGGATCGCGGTTGACGACGAAATTGGTGTTCTCGATCGGCGTGCTCTGGAACCGGACGCTCGCCCCGCCGCCGGCCATCACCGAGAGGCTGGTCCGGCGCGCCTCCGACACCATGCCCAGCTGGTCGATCGTGACGATCAGCGTGACGCTTCCCCAGGCGCCGATCGCGCGCGCTTCGGCGGGATACATCGGCGGTTCGTAGTTCGACCGCTTCGGAATGGGGTTCTCCGCCGTCACGGGGTGGGCGCGCTGTTCCAGCGGACCCGGTGAGGTCAGCCTGGTGACGAACTGCGCCTCGGCCTCCTCGATCAGCGGAAACGCTCCGACGGCGTGCCATGTTCCGGCGCCGAGCGCCACGGCGACGATTGCACAGGTGACGACCAGACGACGCGACGACATCCCGGCCTCCTTTGAAAGAACGAGTATTCGGTTGAACAGCTGCCGTCGTCCGCCGAACGCGGCGACGGGCAGGAGCGAGGCTTTGTCGGCGAACGTGACGAGCGCTTCGACGTATGCGCGCCGTTTCCCGGTGGCGAGTACGGCGAGTTCGTCGACCACGACCTCGCGGGCGAGCTGGACGCGCGAAACCAGCCACCACACCGCAGGGTTGAACCAGAGGACCGCGCACACGATCTCTTCGAACACCATCCAGCTCCAGTCGCGCCGCTTCACGTGGAAGAATTCGTGCGCGATCACGGCGCGCTGGATGTCGGGCGGCGCGACGGCGAGTTCGGTTGGCAGCAGGACGACAGGACGAAGCAGTCCGAACGTCACGGGTTGCCGCAGCCCCGGCACGAACCGGACCTCGCAGGTCGTACCGATCGCGCGCGCCAGGTCCTCGTGAACCGCGGAGGCGGTCTCGCCAAGCTTCCGCAGCCGGCGAAGGCGGTGGAAGCTGATGGCGAGCCAGAGCAGCCGGAACGCGATCCCCGCACCGACGATGAGAGCGATGGCTGCCACCGGATCCACGAGCGGTGCCCGGGCATCGACGGGCGCTGCCGTGGTGGCCAGGTGCGTCTCCACGGCCGCCGTGGATGGGGTGGCGGCGGCCGTGGATGGCACCTGCCGTCCCTGAAGGAACGGCAGCAGGAGGCACAGAGTGAACACGACGCGCCAGAAACCGTATCGAACGCCGGGCGTCTCGATGCGGAGCGCCCAGGCAAGGGCGGTCGCGAGTGCCACGATGGCGGCGACCTGCGCGCTGTAGGCCACCAGGTTCGGGAGCGTCAGTATCTCCATCGCCTCACTCCTCGATTTCGTCGATAAGCTTCTGGACGATCTTGCGCTGCTTGGGCGTGAGCTTGTTGTCTTTGGCCAGGTGGAGCAGGAGCGACGCCGAGGCGCCGTCGAACACGCGGTCGACGAAATCGCGGACCATCGCGCCGAGCACCTGCTGCTGCGGCTTGGTCGGGGTGTAGACGTACGCGCGATCGGATGAGGCGGCCTTCTTGAGGTAGCCCTTCTCCTCCAGGATCCGCATCATCGTCATCACCGTCGTGTACGCGATCGTGCGTTCCGCCCGGAGCGCCTCGTAGACGTCGCGGACGGTGACGCTCTCGAGCCGCCAGATCACCTTCATGATCGCGAGTTCCTGGGGCGTGAGCGTAGGGTGCGGTCGTCGCATGGGAATTAGTACTAATTCATTAGTTGCGACGCTGTCAAGTGGACACCGACCTGCGAGGCAAAACCCAGGGGTCAGACCTTGAATTTTGAATTTGGAAATTTTTGATGCCAACTTCTTCTCCGCTGAAGTTGGCATCAAAAATCTCCAAATTCAAAATTCAAGGTCTGACCCCTGGGTTTCTGCCCAGACTTTGCACAGCTCCACGATCACTTCGACCGCCTTCTCCATGTCCTGAACCGACACCCATTCGAGGCGCGAGTGGACGTTGTGTTCGCCCGCGAACAGGTTCGGCGTGGGCAGGCCCATGAACGACAGGCGCGAGCCGTCGGTCCCGCCCCGGATCGGACGTTCGATCGGCTCGATCCCGACACGGCGCATCGCCGTCCGGGCGCGCTCGACGACTTCGGGATGACGGTCCAGCACCTCGCGCATGTTGCGGTACTGCTCGGTGATCGTCGTTTCCAGACGGCAGCCCGCATGGGCATCAGCCGCCCGCCGCGCGAGATCCTCGAGCATCGCACGCTTGGTGCCGAGTTCCCCGGTAAGAAAGTCGCGGATCAGCACCTTGACCGTGGTGCGGTCCACACTCGCATCGACTGCGTAGGGATGCACGTACCCTTCGTAGTCATCCGTCGTCTCGGGCGTCATCTCCTCGCGCGGCAGCGACGAGATGAAATCCGCCGCGGCGCGGATCGCGTTCACCATCCGCCCCCTGGCGTAGCCGGGATGCGTATTGAAGCCGATGAACGTGGCGGTGAACAGGTCCGCCGAGAAACTCTCGTACTCGAGTTCGCCGCGTGAGCCGCCGTCCAGCGTGTAGGCATACGCCGCTCCGAATCGCTCGACGTCGAAGCGATCGGCGCCGCGTCCAATCTCCTCGTCGGGGGTGAACGCGATGCGGACGAGGCCGTGCGGGATCTCCGGGTGCGCCACGAGCCATTCGACGGCGGCCATGATCTCGGCGATACCGGCCTTGTCGTCCGCTCCGAGCAGCGTCGTTCCCGAGGCGGTCACGATGTCGTCGCCGATCCGCGCTGCGAGCGCAGGGTTTTCCGACGCCCGCAGAACGGCCGTCGGATCGTCGGGCAGCACGATGTCGCGACCGTCATATCCCGCATGGACGATCGGCTTGACGTTCGTGCCGCTCATCTCCGGCGACGTGTCGACGTGCGCGATGAACCCGATCACAGGCACATCGCCGTTCGTCGTCGCCGGCACGCTCGCCATGAGGTACCCGTTTTCATCCACGACGACGTCGCTCAACCCGATATCCCGGAGTTCACGCTCGAGCAGCCGCATGAGTTCCAGCTGCCCGGGGCTGCTCGGCCAGGACGTGGACGATTCGTCGGCCCGTGTATCGATCCTGACGTAGCGAAGGAACCGCTCGAGTACGGAAGTCTTCATGAAGGAACCGTCGCTGGAACTAGTCCTTTTCGAACTCCGCAGCTGCGCGGCCGAAGGCCTGGGAATCCACGGTGTGGACGATGATGTAGTCCGCCGCCCGGAAGGATTCGAGGAGGTCCTGAGGACCGAGAACAGCGTAATCCGACAGGGTCCGCGCCATCTGCACCCGGACGACGTCGTAACACGCACGCAGCCACTCCACGATCGAGCGAAGTCCCAGGCCGCGGTACGCGATCCAGTTGCCGAACGCGCTTGCCGCCAGATATCGGGCCATCGGCCCGCGCATGGCGTGTTCGGCGGCCTCATGAACGCGCGTCCAGCGGCGTTCGAAGTCGGAGGGAACCTCCATCAGCGGATGCGGACCGGTCAATTCGCGGGCAATCGCAAACGCTCGCGACAGGCTGACGGATCGAGGCGTGGGGATCGCCGCGACGGTCGTGACCGCGAACGCGGCGTCCACGGCCGCCTTCAAGGAGCCTTTCGACGGCGACCAGCGCCGGATGGCTTCCGTCGCCTGCTCGATGCGATGGAATGCGCCGTCGGCATCGGGGGCATCCAGAAACGTCCGGACGACCGCCTCCTCCCAGGCGCCGTATCCGGCCGTGTCGGCCAGTAGACCCGGACGGACCAGCGGCGGAAGCGCCTCGCGCGCGTCGAGACCTTCGATCGGTTCGGCGAGCGCCAATGGCGGCTGCGCGTCGACGATCATGACCGGCGCCGTATCGAGCAACAGGGATGCGGCCGTGGGGCAGAAGTGGCTGAGTGTCAGGAGCGTACCGCGGGCGTCGCGCAGGTAGACGCGCGGGAAGTGCCGGCATGCAGATGGAAGCATCGATTCGCTGCCGGCTTCCTGAAGTGAACAGCGATCCGCATGGTGGAACGCGCACTCTCCCGAGGCGCTACGTGCCGGGGCGAGCGCATTCCCATCCGGCAGGGGCGCGAACGGCGAGTCCGTGGAGACCACGGGCAGCAACCGTCCGGATCGAACCGCGTCGACGATGTGCGGTTCGACTTCGACGTCCCATCCGGCGCGGCAGCATTCGCCCACATGCCGGCAGCGATAACCGGCATGGAAGGAAAGGCACCGGGTGCGCACGATTCCAGTATAGGGCGCGGGCGCCATCCACAATTCCGTCCGCCGATTACAGAATCGCCCGGTGAGAACGCTCAGGCGATGCACGAAGCCCCCGAAAAATCCCCCATTCAGGGGAGGCGCGGGACTTGCTACAACGGCGAATCCGCATGGGTCGCGACGACTTCGGACCGCAATTGCGCGTCGAACGCGAGTGGCGCGGGATCACGCTGGACGAACTGGCAGCGATGACCAATGTCAGCGTCGATCTCTGGGAAGCCCTCGAGCGGAATGACTTCTCACGCTGGCCGAGCGGCGTGTTTGCGCGGGCGTTCGTCCGCGATTACGCGCGCGCCGTCGGACTCGATGCCGATGCCGTGGTCAACGACTTCTGCCGGTACTTCCCCAACGGCGACCGCCGCGCCGCCCGCATCGTCCGGCAGAAGGCGGAACTGATCGGTCACCCGTTCCAGGGGAACGAAGCCGAGCTTCTACCGGCAGGACGGGAGAGGCGCAAACGCGAACGGCAACCGGCAGGACCGTCGCCGATGGCCCGGATCGCCGCGGCAGCCGTCGATCTCGCCTGCGTGAGCCTCATTTCGATCGGACTGGCGGGCCCGTTCACCGGCGGATTCCTTGCGACGCTCGGCCTCTCGGCCACGATGTACTTCGCGGCGAGCATGGTTGTTCTGGGCCGGTCGCCGGGGCAGCGCGTGATCGACGCCGTGCGGCTCAGGGTTCCAACGCTGTTCGCGAGCCGGCGAACCGTGAGCGTATAGCGCGGGCAAAACTCCGAACTATGAACTCCGAACTATGAACTCCGAACTATGAACTCCGAACTATGAACTATGAACCCCGTTCGTAGTTCGGAGTTCACAGTTCGGAGTTTCCCATTCCCCGTCCCCCCCGGCTCCCCTCAGAAGAGCAGCCGCCCCTCGTGGCGCAGCAGCCATTCTTTTCTCTTCAGTCCGCCGCCGTACCCGGTCAGGCTGCCGTTCGCGCCGATGATCCGATGGCATGGCACGACGACCGCGATGGGATTCGCGCCGTTGGCCGCACCGACGGCGCGGACGGCTGCGGGTGCGCCGATCGCTCGGGCCACCTCGGAATATGACGCGGTGTGCCCGGCGCGGACGCCGCGCAGCGCCTGCCAGACTCGCAACTGGAAGGGCGTGCCGTTCATCTCGACCTCGATCGTCTCGAGGATGTCGAGCTCACCCGAGAAATACTTGGCGAGCGCGGTGGCCACGCCGCCGGGATCGCGGCGCCGCTCGATCGACTCACCCGGGTACCAGCGCTGAAGCGTCGCGCGCACCGGCGCCTCGCGCGCGCCGAAGTGAAGAATGCAGAGCCGCCCGTTCCGCGCGGCGAGCGTCAGCGCGTCGATCGGCGTGTTGACGACGGTGATCTCGATCACTGGAACATCCTGTCGTGTGTCGGCCCGGGCTCACCGGCTCCAGCCGTCGTAGACGATGCGCGACAGCTTCGCTCCGAGCAGGACGCCGGCATTGTCGATCCCGCCCCTACCGTCCGCTCCGCGCCGCGTGAAGATCGCAATCGCATACCGCACGTTCTTTCCGGTCACGATCCCCGCATCGACCCGTATCGCACCCCGTCGTCCGCGTTCATCGGGGAGTTTCTCCGAGTCGGTGCCCGTCTTGTTGCCGACCTGCACGTCGCCTGGAAGATAGCGAGGGATCATCGCCCGGTCCTGCTGACGCCTGAGCGTCTCGAGCATGGCGGCGGACGCCTTCGCGTCGACGGCGCGGCCCTCCGCGATCAGCGCCATCAGCTTCACCATCTCACGCGGCGTGGACATGCCAAGACCGAACTCCTTCTCGAGTTCGGGATGGATGTCGGGTTTGCCATCGCGAAACGTGGGTCGGAAGATCTTCGTCTGCGTCAGCCCGTACGACTCGAGACGTTCGTCGATGCGTTTGGTGCCGAGGCGGTTGACCAGCATGTTCGTCGCGGTGTTGTCGCTCAATACGATCATGAGGTGAATCAGGTCGCGGACCTTCAGCTCGAGTCCGTCCGACAGTCCGTTCAGGACGCCTGATCCTCCCACCTTGTCGGCGTCACGCAGCGTCATCGTCTGGTCGAGCGAGAGGGTGCCGGCGGCGGCCTGGTGCCAGGCTTCGAGCATCACGGCGGTCTTGATCGCGCTGGCGGTGGGGAAGCGCGCATCCGCATTCACCGCGATTTCTTCGCCGGTCTCCAGGTTGCGTGCGGCCAGCCCGACGACTCCGTCGAACGAGTTGATGGCATCGTGAATCGCACTCATGTCCATGCGTGAAGAGGCAGGCGTCTGAGCGACCGTCAGAGAGAGCATCAGGATCAGAGCGGCCATAAGCGCAACTATAGCTCCGACTCGACCGTGACCGCTTTGGTCGGCAGCTTGCAAGGTCCACTAGCCGGAGGACGAAGTGATGGGAATTCTCTCGTGGATTCTGTTCGGTCTCGTGATTGGCATCATCGCCAAGCTGTTGATGCCGGGTCGCGATCCTGGCGGTTTCATCGTCACGATACTGCTGGGCATCGCCGGCGCCCTGCTCGGCGGGTTCGCCGGAAGGGCGATGGGATTTTACGGCCCGAATGAAGGGGCCGGGTGGATCATGTCCATCCTCGGCGCCGTCATTCTGCTGGCACTCTACCGGATGATGGTCCGCAAACGGGTCTGACAACCGAACACGGCGGCGGCGCGGCGGCGGCAGGACGCCCCGCGCCTTCGCTTGTACAATCGAAGGACCATGTCTGCTTCCTCACTCGCGCCTGTCTTGGCACAGGTCACGGTCGTGCTGGCGCTGTCGGCCGGCCTCGTCCAGGCTCAGACGGTCGACGAAATCGTCGCGAAGAACATCGCCGCCAAAGGAGGCGCCGAGTTGCTCGCGGCCACCACCAGCGTGCGGACGGTCGGCCGGGGAACGATGCAGGTGCCCGGGACGACGCAAGCCGCTGAGGTCAGCGTGACCACATCGTCGAAGCGTCCGTACTTCGTCCGCAACGAGATGGAGATGGCCGGCCAGAAGATGGTCCAGGGATTCGATGGGACGACCCTCTGGATGTCAGTTGCCGGCATGCCCGCCCAATCTCTTCCGCCGGGACCGCAGACCGACGCGTTCAAGACGAGTTCGCAGATCGACTCCCCCCTCCTCGACTACAAGGCCAAAGGAACGAAGATCGAACTGGGGGAACCGGAGACGGAGAACGGCCGAACGCTCCATCATCTGATCGTTACGCCGAAAACGGGTCCGGCGATGCACTACTACATCGATCCGAAGACGAACCTCGAATCGAAGATGGTCATCGACATCGACGAGGGCGGTCAGCAGGTGCGGATGGAGATGCGCTTCTCGGATTTCAAGGAAGTCGAGGGGCGAATGGTCCCGTTCACGGTCACGCAGTTCCTGAACGGGCAGCGTGTCGGGCAGATGAACTACGAGAAGGTCGAGTTCAACGTCCCGATGGACGAGTCGATCTTCAGGATGCCGAAGTAGCGAACGACCGGGGGGCCATGATCGCCCCTGCCCTCGCGACGGCGCTCGCGGCGAGGAGGTCGAGTTGTGAGAACGGCTTCACCAGGACACCCTCACATTCAGCTCCGCCGGGAGGCGCGAAGAAGACCGTCGCCAGCGAAGGGCTGAACCGGCGCAGGCGCGCCGCCAGTGCCGGCCCCGAAACGTCGTCCATCGACAGTTCACTTGCGAGAAGATCGATCCGGCCGGCCTTCATGCAGGCGAGCACCGCATGGCCGGCGTGCGCCGCGGTGAGCACGGTGTAACCCTCACGCTCGAACGCCCGCGCGGTCGCCGCCCGCAGATCGGAGTCGCCGGTCACAACCAGCACGACCGGACGGCGCGGCTGCGCGTCGGTACTGGGTACCGGAATACTCCCCCGCCAGACATAGTCGGCCTGCATGTGATTGAGCCGACCTCTACCGCAAGATGAATGCCCGCGACATATCGCGAATTTGTGGGAAGTTCTGGAGGTGAGAGTGTCGGTAGAGTGTCCGGCCGTGTCGGCGGATCACGAAACTGTCGCTGACTGAGCGAGGATGAGGGATGAGCCCTTAGTTAACTCATCCCGCATTCCCCGTCCCCCGTCCCGTAACCTGATCCCTGTTCCCTGATCCCTGATCCCTGATCCCTGATCCCTGATCCCTGACCCCT
>DASWVN010000034.1:0-10654 GCA_036401215.1 Vicinamibacterales bacterium
GTGAGCCTTCGCCTCACGGGCGTCAGGTCTACCTGGCTGACTCGCGTTCGAACTGCTCGAGCCGCGATCGTCAGGCGCCTCCAGGCTGGTCGCGGAGAGAGGCGTGTGACCGCGCGCCACAGCAGAAGGAGGACCGGGGGCACGCGATGCGCGCGATGCCAGCCCCGGCGCGGACAGGCGATGCAGCGGTAGGGCACGCAACCGGTCAGCCATTCGATCGCGTGCACCTGCCGGTGGAACCTGAGATGGACCCAGCGTGACTGGCGGCACGATGAGCAACGTGGCATGTCCGCCGCCCCGGCAATTATCGAGCCGAGCCGTGAGGTCACCACTGTGCAGACTTTCGGCGTTGCCTCGCGGGATTGCCGGTCGAGCCGGAGAGATTAGTCTGCTTCGGTAACCTGAGCCGCACGGGCATTCAAGACCGCTGGGCTCGAACTATAATCGTTGGGCTTGCACCACAGCCCGACGGTTCGGCGCGCGCTTGGAGTGGCTCTTCTGTTGAGCCTCGCGCTAACCAGAGGTGTGTACGCGACGCCGGCAAGCATCGACCCGCCGGCCGTAGAGCTTGCGCCTGGAGTGTTCTTCCGGGATCTCACCCCATTCGGCAATCAGGTCTTCGTCATCTTTGCCGAGTTTGTCATCGTTTTCGATGCCGGCGCGGTCGTCGAGGCGCGCAATCTTCTCCGCATCATCCACGAGCACACCGACAAGCCGATCAGGTATGTGATCAACAGTCATTTCCATCCGGACCATTCCGCGGGGGCGGCGGTCTTCGCGGCCGAAGGGGCGGAAGTGGTTGCCGCTGCGGCGGGCCGACATGACTTCGACGTCTGGGTGCCGACGGATTTTGCCAGGAAGGCTGCGGCGAATCCGGCGGACTACGCCGGCCTCTCCTACGCGCCGCCGACTCGATGGATCGAAGCGAGCTGGACGATCGACGATGGCTACCAGCGACTGGAGATTCTCCATTTCGGTCACGGTCATACGGCAGGTGATCTGGTCGGGTGGATGCCGCGACGCCACATCCTCTTCTCTCAGGATCTCAGCACGAACGGACAGCACAATCTCGCGAACGCGAATCTCTCCGGCTGGATCCACGTTCTCGAGCGACTCCGTGCGCTGAATCCGCGCCTCGTCGTGCCCGGTCACAAGGCGTTGACGGGGCCCGACAACCTGCGGAGGTCGTATCGATACCTGACCGAGTTGCGGCGGCAGGTGCGCGACATGGTCGAGTTGAACATGAGCTACGAACAGATCCTCGCCACCATCGACATTCCGATGTACGAGGAGTGGTCCGGCGTGCCGGTCCGCGACGAACCGGTCCACGTGCTCAAGGCGTTCACCGAGGCGGGCGGCGTGCGAACGCGTCCGTTTATCAGCCGGCGCCGCGCGCTCCTGCTGACCGCTCTGGGAATCGTGGTCCTGCTGGCGCTGTATCTGTCGCGGCGACGTGAGTCCGCCGAGGTTCCCGAGATCGAATCCTAGTCGGACACGCCTCATGGTTGCGGATCTGTCGCGCCGCACACTACCATCCAGACGCTGGACCGACCTCAGTGCCTCACGACCTTTCTGAAACTCTTCCCGCCATTACCGACGCGCTGTTCGTCCGCGCCGCGGACTCGCCTGACGCGTTCGCGTTCGGCGCCGCGGGAGAGCAGCTCACATGGCGCGCGCTGCTCGACGACTCGCTTCGAGCAGCCGGGACGCTGGCGGCGCACGGGTTGACCGCCGGCGCGCGATGTGCGCTCGTGCTGCCGACGGGGCTGCCGTTCGTTCGCGCGTTGTTCGGCGCGCAGCTGCTCGGGGCGGTGCCGGTCGCGATCAACCCGCGTCTGCCGCCGGCACAGATCGCGCGGCGGGTGCGGGACCTGGCCTGCACGTGCGTCGTCGTCAGCGACGAGTCGAGCGGGACGATCGCGGGCGTCGGCCGAGACACCAGCGTCGTGAACGCGTCGGATCTCGGGCGCGGACGTGCGATCCCTCGCGGCGACCTGCCGCCCGCCGACCCCGAGGCGCTGTCGCACCTGCAGCTCACATCGGGAACAACAGGGGAGCCGCGCGCCGCGATGCTCCGGCATCGACAGCTGATCGCGTCGATCGCCGCATCGCGGGAGTTGATCGAACCCGTGCCTGAGGACCTGCTCGTCGGATGGCTGCCGCTCCATCATGACTTCGGCCTGGTCCGGTTCGTTTTTGCACCGCTGTTCTTCGGCTGCGGGTGCTACCTGGTTGGAGCATCGATGGCGTCGATCCCGACGTGGCTGCAAACGATCTCCCGCACGCGTGCGACGATCACCGCGGGGCCGGATTCCGCGTTCCGGCTCGCCACCCGGCTGGTGCCCTGCGGCCGCGTCGATCTTCGGTCGCTGCGGATCGCGACGAGCGGCGGCGAACCGGTTCGCGTCAGCTCGATCGCGGCGTTCGAGTCCCACTTCGAGGTGCCGGGCGTCGTGCGGCCGGGCTACGGCCTCGCCGAGGCGACGCTCGGCGTCACGGCGCTGCGACGAGGGGAGCCTCTGCGGACAGACGCAAGCGGCGCCCCGTCGTGTGGACGTCCACTGAGCGGCTTCAGCATTCGCATCGTCGATAACGCGGGGACCGAGCAGCCAGCCGGAACGCCAGGCGAGATCCTGATTTCAGGTCCGGCAGTCTTTGCCGGCTATCTGGACGATCCCGAAGGAACCCGCGAGATGCTCCGGGACGGCTGGCTGCACACGGGCGATCTCGGTGCGCAGGACGAAGACGGGCACCTCTACGTGCACGGCCGGTCGCGCGCGATGATCAAGCGTGGCGGGGCGGCCATCGCGCCGCGGGAGATCGAAGAGGCGGTCGACGAGGTGGCGTCGGTGCGGCGTTCCGCGGCGGTCGGCGTCCGTGCCGGCGAGCATGCCGCAACCGAACACGTGATCATCGTCGCCGAAGTCGAGCGTCGGATCGGCGGCGAGGAACGCGACGCGATCCGGCGCAGCATCCACGAACGCGTCCGCGAAACGGCCGGATTTGCCCCTCACGACGTGCGCCTCGTCGCTCCGGGCACGATCCCGAAGACCGGGTCCGGCAAGGTGCGGTACCAGGAACTCAGAAAGGCGCTCGAGTCGTCGACCCTCGTGGATCCTGAGCCGAGGAGTTGAACCCGGAAATTCCGAACTATGAACTCCGAACTCCGAACTAAAGCACCCCAAATACACCGGCGGTGACGCGTATTACCCCGGGTAACACTCGACTACCTTGTGTCCTTCTTAGTGTCCATCGTGTTCTTCGTGCCAACAGAGCCGTCGGCTCGTCGAGCGGGCGAGGACTTTCGGAGTTCGGCGTTCGCAGTTCGGAGTTTCGGGTTCCGAGTTCGGAGTTCGGCGTTCATAGTTCGGAGTTCATAGTTCGGAGTTTCCGAGTTCGGCGTTTCTGAGTTCGGAGTTTGGCGCGCTGCGCAGCCATCGGAGCGAGCCGACCCACAGTTGTTCGGGGTTTCGCCTGATGTACGACTCGAACCACGCCATCGCTGCCGCGGCCAGGGCGGTCTCTTTCTCAGTCCCGCTTCCCTGATCCTGCAACGGGTCCCCGAGAACGAACCCTACTTTCCCGTCCGGCGTATATCTGGCGACGATCGGAACGATGGGTGCCCCCGTCATCCGCGCCAAGGCGAACGGCCCTCGTGCTGGTGCGACGGCCCGCCCGAAAAAAGGAACGGCGCGCGTAGTCGAAAATCCCCGAGCGTCGGCGGCCATCAGAACCAGGCCGCCATCGCGCAGCCGCGCCAGGCCGCGCGCGAACGCGGCGGCGCGCGCCTCGCCGGAGCCGTCGGTGGCCGCGAGGTCGACGCCGGGGGTCGCCGGGAACCAGCCGCCGGTGCGGCGGATCGCGAGCAGGGGAACCCCCAACCTGCTGAACGCACATCCGAGGGAGAAGATCGGCCCCGCATGCCAGGTCAAGAAGATGATCGGCGGCCGGGCACACCGATCCGTGAGAGCCGCCATGGCGAGATCGTCGAAGTCGAAGGCCCCTGCGAGCTTCGCGATCCCGTGCCGTCCCAGGACGGTCATGAGAAGGCGCGTCTGCTGGTGCTGCGCGCTCAACTCACGGGCGACTCTCGCTGCATCGGCCCCGTCGAGGCCGTATGCGTCCGCCACTTCTTCGACCGGAGGATCGAGAGGAACGATCGAGTGCGCGACGCGCCCGAACGCCGCGGCGCCGCGCAGCGTGAGCCGGAGATGCACCCGCGCGGCGAGCGAGGCGGTGGACTCGAATCCATAGCGGGCGCAGCGCCGCCACAGAGGCCGGGCGTGCGGCGCCATCCCGGAACGAGGCTCCATCACGCCGTTCTGCGTGCGGCGATCGTCGCGGCGATCATCGCGACCGTCACGGTTCCATCTTTGAGGACGGAGTCGATGAGCGGCACCCCGAACGCGGCTTCGCAGTCGAGGAGCATCTCGATGAGTGCGATGGAATCGAGGCCGGCCCCCGTTTCGCCGAGCGGCAGGTCCGCGGGCAGGTTGTCGAGCCCAACTCCTGCTCCGAGGTGACGCAGGACGACCTGCCGGACGTCCTTTTCAGTCGACATCTGATTCAGCGGGGGCAATTCGCTCGACGCGCATCATCTGCGGACCGCGAGGACGCAAGGTGATGCGGGGATCGAACTCGCGCGTCGGGCCTGTCGAAACCAGCCGCCAGCGTTGCCCGACGGTCGCGAGCACGAGCACCCCTTCCATCCAGGCGAAGCCTTCGCCAATACACGAGCGGCGTCCGGCGCCGAAGGGAAAGAACGCCAGCCGCGGCCGCGGCGCGGCGTCGGCGAGCCAGCGCTCCGGCCGGAACGACAACGGATCCGGATGGAAGCGCGCGTCCCGGTGCACGAGGTACGGCGACATGATCACGAGTGAACCGCGCGGAATCACCACGCCCCCGCAGCGATGATCCTCGAGTGCGCGGCGCGCAAGCACCCAGGCTGGCGGGCTGAGCCGCAGGGCCTCGGCCAGCACCGCTCTCGTATATCGCAGCCGGGGCAGGTCGTCCGCGCTCGGCGCGCGCCCGTCGAGCGCCTCGGTCAGTTCCGCTCGAAACCGCGCGGCAGCATCCGGGGTGTCCGACATCCACTGCCACGTCCACGTGAGCGCGTTGGCGATGGTGTCGTGGCCGGCCAGCAGCATCGTGAGCGCATCATCGAGCAGCTGCTCCGGTGTGGCCTCGGGACCGCGCGCGTCGAGCAGCAGACGGAGGAGGTTGTCGTGCGGGTCGGCGATCTGCCGTGCGATCATCTCGCGGACGAGCGCATGCAGCCGGTCGCGCACCGGGCGCAGGCGTCGCATCGGGGAGACGAGCACGACGAGCGGATCGAGCGCTTCCACCGCCGTACGCAGCAGGTCGCGAATCTCGCCGGTGGAAGTCTCGAGGTCGGCGCTGAACAGGCACTCGCCGACGACGCGCAGCGCGAGCGTCGTCATCTCGTCGGCGATGTCCACGGAGTCGCCGTCGGTCCAGCGCGCCGCGCGCCCGCTCGCGTGGCTCACGATGATCCCGGCGTACCGGGTCATCTGCTCCCGGTGGAACACAGGCGCGATCACGCGGCGCCGTGTCATGTTGAGCGCCGCGTCCGACGTCAGCAGTCCGCGCCCGAGCAGGCGAGCGGTGCGCTCGAGTGCCGGCGGCTTCGAGAACTTCGCCTGGTCGGTGATGAGCACGCGTTCGATCTGTTCCGGGTGACTCACCAGGAACGCCCGCCGGGCGCCGAGCGAGAACTCGGCGACATCTCCCTGCGAGGCGACGTGCTGCAGAAAGCCGATGGGATCCCGCGTCTCGCGGCGGAGTTGCAGCAGGTTCCGGGATCGCGCGCTGACGCCGGGGACGGACGTGGACCGAAGAGGCAGAACCGAGGACACCGGTTGAGATCTTAGCGCACGGCGTCGAGTACAGGAGAATAGGGTAGGCGTGTTCGTGATGTGGAAACCTCGGAGGTGATGATGCGTTCGTTGCTGTCTTGCGCCGTCCTCTTGTCGCTCGTTGCCGGTTGCACCAGCGCCGCCCAGCAGCGGGACGGACTGCCGTTCCAGGTACAGGTCGTGGCCGACTTCGAATCGCCCTGGGCGATGACGTTCCTGCCGGACGGACGGATGTTGATTACCGAGAAGGCCGGCACTCTGCTGCTCGTGTCGGCGGACGGCCAGAAGCGGACACCGGTCGACGGCATTCCCGCGGTGTCGAGCCAGGGGCAAGGCGGCTTGATGGACGTTGTGCTTCACCCGGGGTTTGCGAAGAACCGGTTCGTCTATTTCAGCTACTCCGAAGCGGGTGAGGGCGGCAAAGGGGTGGTTCTTGCCCGCGGCGTCTTCGCCGATGGCGCGCAGCCCGCGCTCCAGAACGTCGAGACGCTGTTCCGCGCGACCCCCTACGTGGAGGGCAACGGCCATTTCGCCGGCCGCATCGCGTTCTCACCCGACGGGTACCTCTTCTTCAGCAACGGCGAGCGCCAGAAGTTCGACCCGGCGCAGGATCCGAAGGGCACGCTCGGAAAGGTGCTCCGTCTGCAGGACGATGGCAAGCCCGCGCCAGGAAACCCGCTGGCGGCGAAGGGATTCCATCCGGCCGTCTGGTCCTACGGTCATCGCAACCTGCTCGGTCTCGCTTTCGACGCGAGCGGCAATCTCTGGGAACACGAAATGGGTCCACGGGGAGGCGACGAGGTCAATCTGATCCTGCCCGGAAGGAACTACGGCTATCCGATCGTCTCCGAGGGGGATCACTACGACGGCACGCCGATCCCCAATCACGACACGCGTCCCGAGTTCGAGAAGCCGAAGGTGAGCTGGAATCCCGTGATTTCGCCTGCGGGGCTGATCGTCTACTCGGGCAAGCTGTGGCCGGAGTGGAAGGGTGACCTGTTCATCGGCGGCCTGTCGAGCAAGGCACTCATCCGCGTGGACGTCGATGGCACGAACGCGCGGAAGGGCGATCAGTGGGACATGGGGGAGCGGATCCGCGAGCCGGAGGAAGGGCCCGACGGCGCGATCTGGCTGCTCGAGGACGGCCAGCGCGGCGGCCAGGGACGGCTGTTGAAGCTGACGCCGTCCGGCTCCACTTCGCGCTGACAGTCGTCCAGATATGAAGAGCAGTCAATGACGAATGGCGAATGACGAATGGCGAATGACAGTGATGGTACCTGCCGCTGCCTGCTACTCGGCCCGGAGCGCCACCATGGGATCGACGCGTGACGCCCGCCTGGCGGGGAAGTAGCCGGCGACGAGCGCGACCGACGTCAGCACGACGAGCATTCCGGCGAACGTCCCGGGATCGCGCGGCGTCACGCCGAACAGCAGGCTGTCGGCGCTGCGCACCGCCAGCCACGACACGACCGTGCCCATCACGATGCCGATCCCGGCGAGGGACAGCGTCTGCATGACGATCCGCGCCTGCACGTCGCCGGCCGATGCGCCGAGCGCCATGCGGATGCCGATCTCCTGCGTGCGCTGGCTGACGGAGTAGGAGATCAGACCGTAGATGCCGAGGGAGGCGAGCACCAGCGCGAACACCGCGAATCCGCCGAGCAGCAGCACGAGGAAGCTGCGCGGCGAGACCGACCTGTCGACGAGTTCCTGCATCCTGCGGAAGTTGCCGGGCAGGTTCGGCGCGATCGGGCGCAGTGCCGCGCGCACGGCGCTGGCCATCTGCTCCGGCGGCAGGGACGAACGGACGACGAGGTCCGCGGACGGCAGGTCGCCGCACTGCCGCAGCGGGATGTACATCTCGTTGCCCGACGTCTGCTCGAGCGCGAGATGGCGGACGTCACCGACGACCCCGACAACGCGGCGTTCCTTCGCGCACGGTCCCAGCACGAACTTTCCGATCGGGTCCTGCCCGGGCCACAGGGCTTTCGCCATGGTCTCGTTGACGAGCATGACGGGCTCCGTCGAGGGGGTGTCGTGCGGCGAGATGTCGCGTCCCGCCCGCAACGGGATGCCCATCGCCGTGATGTAGCTGTCGCTGACGATGCGTGGGAAGGCGGACGGAAAGCGGCCGCGCTCGTAGGTCACGCCCTTCGCGGGCGAACCCCAGGTGCGATTCCGGCCGAGTGGAAGGGCGTCGGTGATGCCGGCGCTCTCGATGCCCGGGATCTCCTTCACCCGGCGCAGGACCTCGTCGTAGTACGCGTTCCGCTGTTCTGCGGTCTCGAATGTGCGGTCCGGATCGACGCGAATCGTTGCCGCGCGCTCGGGGACGAAGCCCATATCGACTTCGAGGACACGCATGAGACTCCGGACGAGCAGCCCGGCGCCCACGACGAGCACGCAGGCGAACGCGATCTCGGCGACGACGAGCGCGTTGCGAACCCAGGCCCGGCGCCGTCCCTCGGTGGATCCGCGCGTGGCATCCTTCAGCGCGGTCGTGAGCGCGGCGCCGCGCCCCTGAAGCGCGGGGGTGAGACCGAACACGATGCCGGTCGCGAGGGCGATCCCGGCGGTGAAGGTCAGCGCCGTGAAATCCACGCGCACGTCGCGGAGCAGCGGGACGCTCATGGCCTCGAGGCTGGCGAGCGCGCGCGTGCCGGCGATCGCCAGCACGAACCCGAGGATCGCGCCGCTGCACGAGAGCACCATTCCCTCGGTCAGCGCCTGAGCCACGAGCCGCCACCGCCCGGCGCCGAGCGCCGTCCGGATCGCGATCTCTTTCTGGCGCGCGGCCGTCCGCGCCAGCAGCAGGCTCGACAGGTTCGCGCACACGATCAGCATCACCATCCCGACGGCCCCGGCGAGTACCCAGACGGCGAGGCGGATGCGTCCGCTGACCTGGTCGCGCAGCGGCTTCACGTTGCCTTCGAAGCGGTTGCGCCGGCCGGCATGCTCGGTGCTGAGTCGCGAGGCAATCGCCCTGACTTCTTCGTGTGACGCTTGCGGGGTGACGCCCGGCTTCAGGCGCCCGATCATCGCCATCGTGTTCCCCCACCGGTCCGTCTGCTCGGCCAGCGGGAACGGGAAGTAGAGATCGAAATGGCTGCCCGGGGCGAAGATGGATCCGAAGTCGAACGAGGCCGGGAGGACGCCGACCACGGTATGCGGCTCGTTGTTGATGGTCAGGGCCGTGCCCACGATGGAGGGATCGGCGTTGAAGCGGCGTTCCCAGAACCCGTGCGCGAGCATCACGGCGTTCGGACCGTTCCAGGCGCACTCCTCTGGAGTGAACGTGCGGCCGAGCGCGGGCCTGATCCCGAGGACGTCGAAGAAATTGCCGGAGACCGGGACGCCACTCAGTCGCTCGGGCTCTCCCGTCCCGCTCAGCAGGTTGTCGCCGACGCCATAGAACGCGAAGAATCCGGCCACCGCCGAGAGCGATTGCGTGCGCTCCCGGAGATCGAGCATGTGGCTCACCTGCGTCGTCTGTCCCGAGAGGCCCGCCGTATCGCGGTTCGCGATCCAGACGAGCCGGTCCGGTTCCGCGAAGGGCAGCGGGCGCAGGAGCAGCGTATTGACGACGCTGAACACCGTGACGCTGGCGCCGATGCCGAGCCCCGCGATGAGGATGGCGAACGCGGCGAAGCCGGCATCGCGCCGCAGGACGCGAAGGGTGTAGCGCAGATCCTGGAGGAACTCGGCAAGGAACATGTGCGCTTAGACGGGCGGACGGCGTCCTGCGTTTACGGCGTCCACCCGTCCATTCGGCATCACCCGTGGAGCGTACACGCGAGATGTAAAGCGGGTGCGCGGGGCCCCCGGCGCGAACAGCCCCACCCGTCCTCAGCCCCAAAAGCACGCGCCACGCGAGAGGGGCCTCCGGGCGGGCGGGGCGGGGTCCCCGGTGTGCGTTCTGTGCACACTGGGGTGCCGAGGCGGCCCCAGTTCGCGCCCCCCGCGGGAGCGCCTTACATTTCGCGTGTACGGTGCTACGCGGCCTTTTTCAGTGCGCCGTGCGGATCGAGGATGAACTTCTTCGCGGCTCCCTTGTCGAACTCCTGATAGCCCTCCGGCGCGCGATCGAGCGTGATCACCGTCGCGTTGACGATCTTCGAGATCGGCAGCCGGTCGTACAGGATCGCCTGCATCAGTTGGCGGTTGTAGCGCAAGACGGGCGTCTGTCCGGTCGCGAAGCGATGCGACTTGGCCCAGCCCAGGCCGAAGCGCATGCGCAGGTTGCCCTGCTGCGCCGCCTGGTCCGCCGCTCCGGGATCCTCGGTCACATACAGGCCGGGGATGCCGATGCCGCCGCCCGCGCGCGTGATCGCCATCAGCGAGTTCAGCACGGTGGCCGGCGCTTCGACCGTGTGCTGCGCGCCGTGCCCGCGTGCCTCGAAACCCACGGCGTCGACCGACGCGTCGACTTCCGGGACGCCGAGAATCTGCTCGATCAGTTCCTCCAGCTTGTCGCTCTTCGTCAGGTCGACCGGCTCGAACCCCACCGATTTCGCGTGCGCGAGGCGCTCGGGATTCATGTCGCCGACGAGGACGACCGCCGCGCCCAGTATCTGGGCCGAGGCGGCCGCGGCCAGGCCAACCGGTCCGGCGCCGGCGATGTAGACCGTGGAGCCAACACCCACGCCCGCACTGACGGCGCCGTGAAAGCCCGTCGGCAGGATGTCGCTCAGCATCGTCAGGTCCCGGATCCGCGCCATCGCCTGCGCCTTGTCGGGGAACTTGAGCAGATTGAAGTCCGCGTACGGCACCATCACGTA
>DASWVN010000035.1:0-37826 GCA_036401215.1 Vicinamibacterales bacterium
CGGCAGGCCAAACAGCTCCTGCAATTTGATCTCGAGAGCAACGGAGCCGGCGTCGCGGTAATCGAGCCGATGCGTTCGTCCGCTCGGCGCGGTGAACGTCGCAGGTGCGTTCCGCTCCAGCTCCTGCCGAGTGTTCCAGTCGAGCGCGTCAAGCAGCACGATGTCGTGGACGCTCCGCTTGCCGTAGGCGGCTGCGACCGCAAGGCCGCGGAGGTCGGCTTCGATCCCGGCAAATTTCAGGCGGCGCAGGAGCTGCTCGTCCTCCTCGCGCAGCGGACGCTCCAGGAACGCCTCGGCCAGATGCGCAGCCGCCTCGGACGGGTCCGGTTGGACCGGACGTTCCTTCAACACCAGCGCGTCGTACATCTCACGTTCGACGGTGCGGACGACACCGGCGCCATCAACCTCGGTGACGCGCACGACCGATGTCGGCGTCAGCCAGTCGCGGTCGACAAGGCTGGCGATTCTGATCCGCGCTTCCGCTCCCTCTCCGCGGCGCCCACCTTCCACGGCAAGCGCAAGAACGAACTCCCCGTCGCGAACGCCGCTTTCCGGCCCGATCCACCCACCGTGGCCGCTGGCGAGCCGCACCCGCGCATCACCGCGAGCGCGCCGCTGCGCCACACGCTCCGGATACCCTGCCAGTAGCGCGCGGCGCAGCTCGCGTTCGCCGATGGAACGTGCCCCCGGCCGGCCGAACGTCCGCTGAAGCTCACGCGCGTTGCGCAGGATGTGCGGCGGCACGTCCCGGTCCATTGCGGTGAAGAGATCGCACGTCGTCGTCGCCGGATGCCGCGGCAGGACCTGCCGGTCCGACAACATCGCGCACGCGAGCGCGGCCTCGTCGGCGCCGTCCGCGGCGATGAGGATCCGTGCGAGCCTCGGGTGCAGCGCGATACCGCTCATGCGGCGGCCGATCGCTGTCAGCGCGCCATTCTCGATCGCACCAAGTTTGGTCAACAGCTCCAGCGCAGCCGTAAGGCGATCCTGTGATGGACGTTCGAACCACTCGAACGTGCGCGGGTCACCGCCCCAGGAAAGGACGTCGAGCGCCGGCCCGGACAGATCGATACGCGCGATGTCGGGCTCGCGGTGAGGGCGCAGGCGATCCCTCTCGTCCCACAATCGGAACACGACCCCGGGCCCGAGACGTCCGGCACGTCCGGCGCGCTGCTCGGCGGCATCCTTCGAAATGCGTTCGAGCTCCAGACTGTCGATCGCGCGCTCCGCGTCGTACCGGGCGACCTTGTGCAGGCCCGCGTCGACGACACCGGCGACTCCGGGAACCGTCAACGAGGTCTCGGCGATGTTCGTCGAGACGACCACGCGCCGGTGCTGCGACGGACGGATCGCAGCGTCCTGCTCCTCCGCGGTGAGCGAACCGTGAAGCTCGACGACTTCCGTGCCGGCCGGGACGATCGCGCGCACCTCCGCGGCCGCGTCACGAACCTCCTTCGCGCCGGGAAGGAAGCACAGGATCTGCCCCCGGGTGCGGGACAGCATGTCGCGCACCGCGGCCTTCACCGGCCGCATCGGCTGGTAGCTGATGTCGACGGGGTGCAGCGTCCCGGGGATGTCGAAGATCGGGCAGCCGTCCAGATAGTCGGCGACACGCTGCGCATCGAGCGTCGCCGACATGATCACGACGCGCAGGTCCTCACGTGCTCGCCATGCCTGCTTCGCGAGCGCCAGTCCGAGATCGGCGTGGATGCTGCGCTCGTGGAACTCGTCCAGCACCACCGTTCGAAAATCCGACAGCAGCGGATCCTGTTGCAGGCGGGCGGTGAGGATCCCTTCCGTGGCGACGAGGAGACGCGTGCCGGCGGAGAACTGCCGGTCGAAGCGGACGTGCCAGCCGACTTCCCTGCCGAGTGTCCACCGACGTTCGTCCGCGATCCGGCGGGCGATCGTCCGCGCGGCGACCCGGCGTGGCTGGAGCAGGATGACGGGACCGTCCTCGGTCAGCGCAGGCGGGATCCTCGTCGTCTTGCCGGCACCGGGGGCCGCGACGACGACGGCCGCGCGCGCGCGACGGATGCCGTCGAGGATCGCGGGGATGCAGGGATCTACGGGTAATGCCGGGAGCACGGAGTGATCGTATCCGCTGTCCGGGGTCCGGGGTCCGGGGTCCGGGGTCCGGGGTCCGGGGTCCGGGGTCCGGGGTCCGGGGTCCGGGGTCCGGGCGCTGTAGCGGACGTCAACATGAATGACGAGGCCGAACGACCCGTCGTCGATATCCGTATGACTGCCATATGGAACGGTTTCTTCAGGATGCTCGTTACGCCGTCCGGGTCCTGCTGAAGGATCGCGCCTTCACGGTGACCACGCTGCTGACGCTGACGCTCTGCATCGGTGCCAACGCCGCGATCTTTGCGGTGCTGAACTCCGTGGTCCTGCAGCCGCTGCCTGTCCCCGAAGCCGACCGGCTGGTGCTGATGTACAACAGCTACCCCAGGGCGGGTGTCGAGCGCGCCAGCACCGGTGTGCCCGATTATTACGACCGTCTGCGGGAAACCGACGTCTTCGAAGAGATCGCCCTCTACCAGAACCGCGGCCTCACGGTAGGCAGCGAGGGCAGTGTCGAGCGCATGGAGGGCATGGCGGTGCGTCCCTCCCTGCTGCGCCTGCTCCGGGCCACGCCGTTACGCGGCCGGATCTTCGCAGAGGAGGAAGGGGAACCCGGAAGCGACCGCAAGGTGGTGATCAGCCACGCGCTCTGGCAGCGTCTCTTCGCGGGACGCGACTCCGCCGTTGGCCAGGACCTGCGCATCAACGGCGTCCCCCATCAGATCGTCGGGATCATGCCCGAGGACTTCCTGTTCATGTCGGCCGGCGTCAACCTCTGGATCCCGCTCTCGTTCACGCCGGCCCAGCGCGCCGACGACAGGCGACACAGCAACAGCTGGACGATGGTCGCGAGGCTGAAGCCGGGCGCAACCGTCGAGCAGGCGCAGCAGCAGATCGATGCGCTCAACGCACGGAACCTCGAACGCTTCCCCAACATGAAGGAGATCCTTCTCAACGCCGGTTTTCATACCGTCGTGCGTCCGCTGCAGGAGGACATCGTCAGCGACGTCAGCCGCACGCTCTACCTGCTGTGGGGCGGCGTGCTCTTCGTGCTCGCGATCGGCGCGGTGAATATCACCAATCTCGTATTGATCCGGTCCAGCGCGCGGATGCGCGAGCTGGCAACCCGGCACGCCCTCGGCGCCGGGCTCTCGCGGCTCACCCGCCAGCTGCTCACCGAAACCGTGCTGCTCACGCTCGCCGGCGGTCTGGCGGGTATCGCGATCGGCTACTGGGGGCTCGAACTGCTTTCCGGGGTCGGCATCGACTCGCTACCGCGCAGCGCGGAGATCAGGATCGATGGAACGGTCCTCGCGTTCACGCTGGCGCTCGCTATGAGCGTCGGCGTGCTGGTCGGTCTCGTGCCGGTGCTGAACCTGCGCCGGATGAACCTGAGCCAGGCGTTCAGGGAAGAGGGACGCAGCGGCACGTCGAGCCGGAGCGCGCGCGGCGCGAGGCGGCTGCTGGTCGCGAGCCAGGTCGCGTTCGCCTTCATGCTCCTGATCGGCGCCGGCCTGTTGCTCGTGAGCTTCGAACGCATTCTCGCCGTCGAGCCCGGATTCCAGCCGGCCCGGTTGCTCACCGCGCGAGTCTCGCCGCCGGCCGCACGCTACCGGGAGGACGCGCAGCTGATCGCGTTTGGAGACCGGCTGCTCCAGGGGATCCGCGCGCTCCCCGGTGTCGAAAGCGCGGGTCTCACGTCGGTGATCCCGTTCGGCGGAGACACCAGCGACAGCGTGATCCTGGCCGAGGGCTATCAGATGGCCCCTGGCGAGTCCCTCATCTCGCCGTACCGAATCTCAGCATCGCCCGGGTATCTCGAAGCGCTCCAGGTCCCGCTGATGAGCGGCCGCCTGTTCACCGACAGCGACACGGCCTCCTCGCCACCTGTCGTCATCGTCGACGACGTCCTCGCGCGCAAGTTCTGGCCCGGGCAGGATCCCGTCGGCCGGCGCATGTTCCAGCCGGAGAACGCCGAAGACTTCACGAAGCCGGGGCCAAACACCCGCTGGCTCACGGTCGTCGGCGTGGTCGGCGAGACGAAGCTGGCCGGGCTCGTCAACTCCGATACGCGGTTCGGCACCTACTACTTCCCGGTCTCGTAGGACGCGATCCGCACGATGACGCTCGCGGTCCGCACGACAGGGGATCCCGTGGCGCTGACGAACGCGATCCGCCAGACGCTCGCGTCCATCGATCCTGAGCTGCCGCTCTACAGCGTGCGGACGATGGAGGACCGGATCAGCGAGTCGCTCTCGGACCGCCGGACGCCGATGGTGCTCGCGGCGCTCTTTGCCGGCGTCGCGCTGTTCCTCGCGGCGATGGGGCTCTACGGCGTGCTCGCCTACCAGGTCGCGCAGCGGCGCAAGGAGATCGGCATCCGGATGGCGCTCGGCAGCGAGCCAAAGGGGATCTTCGCGCTGATCCTGCGTGAGGGGATCATGCTGCTGGCGTCCGGTCTTGCTGCGGGGCTCGTGGGGGCCTTTGCGATCCGACGCGCGATGGAGTCACAGCTCTACGGCGTCAGCGCGATGGATCCGCTGGTCCTGGGCGGGGTTGCGCTCGTCCTCGCGATCGTCGCAGTGATCGCCTGCATCGTCCCCGCACGAAGGGCGGCGCGGATCGACCCGAACGTGGCGCTGGCGGAGTGACCGCTGCGCGGATGGGAGATGGTAAATGGTCGATGGTAAAGCTCCCAGCGCGAAGGATCGGGCTGAAGGCGATCGCATCAAATCGCAACCCAAAGTGCGCGCTCCCATGCGACGGTCTATTGGCTGGGATCAACGTCGGTTACGTGGCAAGCAGCAACTAACCGAGCGCTTTACCATTTACCATCTGCCATTTACCATCCGCCCTTCTGGGCGGCCCGGGCCCAGGCGTCCTTCAGGGTCACGGTTCGATTGAACACCAGGCGGCCGTCGCGGCTGTCGGGATCGACACAGAAATAGCCGAGGCGTTCGAACTGGAAGCGTTCGCCGGGTTTCACGGACGCGGCGGATGGTTCGAGCTTCGCGATGCGGACCTTCAGCGAGTCGGGATTCAGATCCTGCCGGAAGTCGCCGTTGGCGCCGGGTTCCTCGGCGAGGAACAGGCGATCGTAGAGGCGGACTTCTGCATCGATCGCGGTTCGCGCCGAAACCCAGTGGAGCGTGGCCTTCACCTTGCGTCCGTCGGGGGCGTCACCACCGCGGGTAGCCGGATCGTACGTGCAGCGCAGCTCGGTGATCGTGCCGCTGTCGTCCTTCGTCACGCCGGTGCAGGTCACGAAGTACGCGCCCCGAAGGCGGACTTCGCGCCCGGGCGCGAGGCGGAAGAACTTCTTCGGCGGATCCTCCATGAAGTCTTCGCGCTCGATGTACAGCTCGCGCGAGAACGGCACGCGTCGATTGCCGGCGTCGGGATCCTCGGGGTTGTTGACGATCTCGAACTCCTCTGTCAGATCCTCCGGATAGTTCTCGATGACGACCCGCACTGGATCGATCACGCCCATGATCCGGGGCGCGCGCCTGTTCAGGTCTTCGCGTACTGCGTGCTCGAGCAGAGCGACGTCGACGACGTTCTCGCGTTTGGCGACACCGATGCGGTCGCAGAAATTCCGGATCGCCTCGGGCGTGTAGCCGCGCCGGCGCATGCCGACGATCGTGGGCATGCGCGGATCGTCCCAGCCGTTGACGTGCCCTTCGTTCACCAGCTCGAGCAGCTTGCGCTTGCTCATGACCGTGTAGTTCAGGTTCAGACGCGCGAACTCGATCTGCTGCGGACGCGCCGGCACGGGCAGATTCTCGACCAGCCAGTCGTAGAGCGGCCGATGGTCCTCGAACTCCAGCGTGCAGAGCGAGTGGGTGATGTGCTCGATGGCGTCGGACGGCGGGTGCGCGAAGTCGTACATCGGGTAGATGCACCACGCGTCCCCGGTGCGATGATGGTGCGCCCGGCGGATGCGGTACAGCACCGGATCCCGCATGTTGATGTTCGGCGACGCCATGTCGATCTTCGCCCGCAGCACGTGGGCGCCGTCATCGAACTCGCCGGCGCGCATGCGCGCCAACATGTCGAGATTCTCCTCGACCGGCCGGTTCCGGTACGGGCTCTCCTTACCGGGTTCCGTCAGCGTGCCGCGATACGACCGGATCTCGTCTGCCGTCAGGCTGTCGACATAGGCCAGGCCGTTTCGAATCAGGTGGACGGCGTACTCATACAGCTGCTCGAAGTAGTCCGACGCGAAGCGCAGCTGGTCCCACTCGAACCCGAGCCAGCGCACATCGTCTTTGATCGCTTCGACGTATTCCACCTCTTCCTTGGTGGGATTGGTGTCGTCGAAGCGGAGGTTGCACGTGCCGCCAAACTCACGGGCGACGCCGAAGTTCAGGCAGATCGACTTGGCGTGACCGATGTGCAGGTAGCCGTTCGGCTCCGGAGGGAACCGCGTCGCCACTCGTCCCTGGTGCTTTCCCGCGGCACGGTCCTCCGTGATGATGGTGCGGATGAAGTCCAGCGGTTCGTCGCGTGTCGCCTCGGCGGTGGATTCGGTCATGGCGGAAAAACCCAATTATACGTGGCGTGAAGCTGCGGTAGGATTCACGGTCGGCAGTCCTCAGCACGGAGAACGCCCATGCGCACGGTCACTCTTGCGTCCATTGCGTCCGTCACCGCCCTTCTCTTCCTCAGTGCCGGATCCGGTCGAACCTCGGCCGTCAACGCGCCGCGCCCCGGCATCGACTGGCCGCAGTTTCGCGGAATCAAGGCCGCGGGGATCGCGGAAGGCTTTTCACTGCCCGCGGAGTGGAACGTCACCGACGGCACGAACATCCTGTGGAAGACCGCCATCCCGGGCCTCGGCCACTCGAGCCCCGTTGTCTGGGGCGACACCGTCTTTCTGTCGACGTCGATCAGCGGACAGAAGGATGCCGGCCTGAAGATCGGCGCCTATGGCGCCATCATGCCGGTGCAGGACGACACGCCGCACGAATGGCGCGTCTACGCGCTGGACAAGAAGACGGGCCGCATCAAGTGGCAGCAGACCGCCTACACCGGCGTGCCGAAGGTCAAGCGGCACACGAAGGCGACCCACGCCAACTCGACCCTCGCCACCGACGGCGAGCGCCTCATCGCGTTCTTCGGTTCCGAGGGCCTCTATGCCTATGACCTGACGGGCAAGCTGCTCTGGAAGAAGGACCTCGGCGTGCTCGACGCGGGGTACTTCCAGGTCCCCGCGGCTCAGTGGGAAACCGGCAGTTCACCAGTCCTCCATGACGGGGTCGTCCTCCTCCAGGTCGACGTCCAGAAGGACTCGTTCCTCGCGGCATTCGATGCGAAGACCGGTAAGGAATTGTGGCGTACGCCGCGAACCGACGTACCGACGTGGGGAACGCCGACGATCCACACCTTCAACGGACGAACGCAGGTGATCGTGAACGGGTTCCGTCATGCGGGCGCGTACGACTTCGAGACCGGCAAGGAGATCTGGAGGTTGTCGGGCAACGGCGACATCCCGGTCCCGACGCCCGTGGTGCACGAGGGACTGATCTACATCACGAACGCTCACGGCGGGCCGTCCCCGGTGTTTGCCATTCGGGAGACCGCGCAGGGAGACATCACCCTCGGCGAAGGCGTGACCACCAACGACCATATCGCGTGGAGCGTGAACCGCGGCGGCGGATACATGTGCACTCCGCTGGTCTACCAGGGCCTGGTCTACATCGCCACCTACAACGGGATCCTCTCGGCCTTCGACGCAAAGACCGGCGAGCGCAGGTTCCAGGAGCGTTTGCTTCAGGACGCCTCGTCGGCCTTCACCTCGTCTCCCGTCGCCAACGACGGCAAGGTGTTCATCGCCGGCGAAGACGGCGATGTGATCGTGCTGAAAGCGGGTCCGGTGTTCGAGCGGATCGCGACGAATCAGATGACCAGCCCGGTCCTCGCCACGCCAGCAATTTCGGAAGGCCGAATGCTGCTCAGAACGCAGCGGGAAATCGTGGCGATCGGAGCGGCGCAGTAAAACTCCGAACTATGAACGCCGAACTATGAACTGCGAGTTCTTAGTTCGGAGTTCTTAGTTCGGAGTTTTACCGCCGCTCGCGGCTGTCAGATAGTCCACCGCCAGGTTCGCCAACGCCTTGACGCCAGTCGGAAGCGCCGCCTCGTCGACATAGAACAGCGGCGAGTGATTGGACGGCGCCTTCCCCACCTGCTCCGGTGGCGTGATGCCGAGAAAGACGAACAAGCCCGGCGCGGCGCGCTGGAAGTAGGTGAAGTCTTCGGCGCCGGTAATCAGTTCCGACTCTTTGACCTTCCCGGGGGCCGCGCGTTCAAGCGTCGGGAGCATCTGTTCCGTGAGCGCCGGATCGTTGGACGTCACCGGGTACCCCTTGTGGATCTGCACGTCGACGGTCGCGCCCGCGCCCGCGGCCACCCCTTCGGCGATCTTCTTCACGCGGGCATGGATGTCGTCCTGCACCTTGTCGTCGAACGTGCGGATGGTGCCGACGAGACGCGCGGTCTCCGGGATGATGTTGTTGCGGACGCCCGACTGAAACTGTCCGACCGAGACGATGGCCGGGAGGCGGGTGATGTCGACGTGCCGGCTCACGATCGTCTGGAGCGCGGTGACGATCTGGGAGCCGACCACGATGGGATCGACGCCGCGCCAGGGGGACGATCCGTGCGCCTGCTTGCCCGTAACGAGGATCTCGAACTGATCCGACGCGGCCATGAACGGACCGCTCCGATACGTGATGAACCCGGTGGGCACGTTCGCGAACACGTGCAGGCCGAACACCGCGTCCACCTTCGGGTCCTGCATGACGCCTTCCTTCACCATCAGCTCCGCGCCCGCCGGACGCTCGTCGAGCGGCGCGCCCTCCTCAGCCGGCTGGAAGATGAACTTCACGGATCCGGGGATCCGGTCCTTCACCTGCGACAGGACCCTGGCCGTGGCAAGCAGGATCGCCACGTGCGCGTCGTGCCCGCACGCGTGCATGACGCCGACCGTGTTGCCTTCATACTCGGTCGTGACCTTGCTCGCGAACGGGACGTCGGTCTCCTCGCGCACGGGCAGGGCGTCCATGTCGGCCCGCAGCGCCACGACCGGGCCTGGGCGGCCGCCCTTCAACACGGCCACGACGCCTGTCCTGGCAATGCTGGTCTGCGGCTCGAGGCCGAAGCTGCGCAGGCGCTCGACGACGTATTTGGCCGTCTGGACCTCGCGGTTGGACAGTTCGGGATTCTGATGCAGATGGCGGCGCCATTCGATCAGCTCAGGCTCGACGGCTGAGGTCAGCTTGTCGATCTCTGAGGCAAGCGATTGAGCACGTGCCGGGACGGGCGCGAGGGCCCCGATCAGCAGGACCGTCAACAGAAGGTTTGATCTCATGGTATGTCGTGAAATCGACTCGAACGTCACGCCGCGATTATAGTCGCCGCTATATACTCGTTGGGTTTCGAAACCGGCCTGCCCGCGCGCGTGGGGCACGGCTTTAGCAGAGGGATGTCATGTTCAGATCGACTCATCTCAGGCAGGCGGCTTTGACGGTCTGCCTCACGTTCGTGACCGCCACGGCATTTGCCCAGACCAAGCCGAAGCCTTACGAGCCGCAGTCGGGCCAGGACGGCAAGGACGTCGTCTGGGTTCCGACACCGCAGGTGCTCGTCGAGAAAATGCTCGACATGGCCAAGGTGACGCCACAGGACGTCGTCATGGACCTCGGGTCCGGTGATGGGCGGACGGTGATCACCGCCGCCAAACGTGGCGCCAGGGCGATCGGCGTCGAGTTCAACCCGAAGATGGTCGAACTCTCGAACTACAACGCGGCGGAAGCCGGCGTCACCGACAAGGTGCGATTCATTCAGGGGGACCTCTTCGAGGCGGATCTGTCTCAGGCCTCGGTCATCACGCTGTTCCTGCTGCCGCAGATCAACCTGAAGCTGCGTCCGAAGATTCTGGACCTCAAGCCGGGCACCCGGGTGGTCTCGAACTCGTTCACGATGGACGACTGGGAGGCCGACCAGACCGAGACCATCGTCGAGGACTGCACCTCCTGGTGCACGGCGCTGATGTGGATCGTGCCGGCGAAGGTGCAGGGCATCTGGACCACGCCGCAGGGCGACATGCAGCTGAACCAGACCTTCCAGATGGTCACCGGCACGCTTGGCAGTCAGTCGGTCGATGGCCGCCTCCGAGGGGACCAGTTCACGTTCACGGTTGGTGGCACCAAGCACACCGTGACGGTCAACGGCAACACGATGCAGGGCGGGAACTTCAAAGCGACAAAGAAGTAGGGCCGGCGGTGGCTGCCTGGCTCGAACGCTGTTCACAGCGTTGAATTCGAAACAGGTATCTCAAGGCATCACCGCAGAGAACGCAGCGAACGCAGAGACCTTTCTGTCGGGATCTTTCTGTAAACGGCGACCGGGTCAGCCCCGAGGTCGTACAACCCGATTGCAAACCCAAATTTCTCTGCGCCCACTGCGTCCTCTGCGGTGGGGCGTTGGGACACCTGTAGCGATCAGCGAGCCGCTGTCACCCTCACCACCTGGACGCCGCGCGCGGGCAGGTCGACCCGGAACGCCACGCTGTCGGTGTCGCGAGTGAGGGTGACGGCGCCGCCCTGGACGAGATCGACGGCGGCGTAGCGGCCAGCGGCGCGAGCCAGCGAAACCTCGCCTTTCGCCGGCGTATTCCCGTGGTTGAAGACGAAAATCAGCGTGTCGTCGCCGGACTCCGTGTACCGGACTTCCAGCGGCGCACCCTCGACGGTCACCGGGAACTGGACGCCCGCCCACTGCAGCACGCCGCGGAAGAAGCGCTCGGCTTCGGGCGTCGGCGTCGACTGCGCCGACGCGCTGACGTAGGACCCGAGCATCAGCGTCCGCCCCTTCCCAAATGTGGACATCACGGCCGCCGGCGAGCCGTCCTCGAACTGCGCGACCACTTTCGCGTTCGCTGAAGCCGTTTCCAGCGTTTCCTTGTACCAGCGCGCGGGCAGCACCGTTCCCGCGGCCAGGCCCGGCAGGTCCGTCCCCCTCCAGCGGATCGCCGTGCGGCCGCCGGGCGCGGTCTCGATCGCTGCCTCGCGCGCGCCCATCACTTCCCACAGCCCGAGGCCGGGGATGCGCTCCGACGCATACCCCTTCTCGTTGTTCCAGGCGAGCCGGGCTTCGGCGAGAAGCGTTCCCCCGCTTTGGACGTAGTCGGTCAGCACCTTCGCGGACGCCTCGGGCAGCATCAGCGGATAGGGGAAGATCACGAGCTTGTACTGAGCGAGCTTCTCTGCCGAGAGGTGGTTGATGTGGACGTAGTCCAGCGGCACGTTGCTCGGGAACAGGGCGCGGTGGACCCCGAGCAGCGAATCGCGCTCGATCCCGACGACCTCCCCCTGCGGACCGCCATAGGCGGCGGCGCGCTGCCGTCCGCCGACGAAGTGCGCGAGGGGGTTGTAGACGATCGCGACCTCCGCCCGCGGAGGCCTCGCACCCAGAAACAGCGCCTGGTGCTTGTCGACCACGCTCGCAATCGACCCTGCGACTTTCGCGCGTTCCGTGATCGTTCCATCGAGATGGTTCAGCCCGAATCCGCCCGACTCGTATCCCGTGCTCATCGGATACCAGGCGTAATAGTTGATCCCCTTGGCGGCGCGGGCGATCGCGCTCCACGTCCAGATCCGCAGATCGTCCGGGGTCACCGTCGGACTGACGTTCACCGAGATCGTGCCGAACCCTCCCTGCAGTTCACCGACCCACCAGCCCCTGCGTCCCTCGTCGTAGCCGAACGACCGCGTGAAGTCGAAGAGCGCCGCGCGCCAGGGCACGTCGCGATCCACGAACGCCGAGTGCTTCGGGTAGAACGACGTGCCGTAGAAGTCCACCTGCTGCGCCATCGTCCAGTCGTCCGCCTGCCCTTCCCAGTGGTGGGGTGACGCGAACAGCCCGACGCCGGCGGCGTGGCTCGTCACGATCTTCTCGGGCGCGACCGTCTTGACGGCTTCGTACCGATCCCGCAGATCCTCACCGAGCTTGGCGACGATGAACGACTTCCAGTCGATGTAGTCGGTGTAGGAGAGGATCGTGCTCATACGGCTCGGTTCGACCGAGTCCCAGTTCGTGAACCGGCGATACCAGGCGGTGTTGAGGTTCTCCAGCGAACCGTACTTTTTCTGCAGCCACGTCCGATAGCGGCGGAGCGTATTCGGGCAGAAGCAGAACTCCGGATTGGGGATCCAGGTCGGGTTCGCCCAGTTGATGACGTGGGGTTCGCTCCAGAGATCGAACCCGACAAACGCCGGGCTCTTTCGCGCACGCTCGCCGAGCGCGGCGTAGAAGGCGTTGTCGGCTGCGCGAATCCCGGGATGATCCCGGCAGTACCCGGGGGAGCTTTCGGGCTTGATCGCGTCGCCGTTCGACGAGACGAACCGCGAATCGGGATACTTGTCTCCCAGCCACTGCGGCGCCGAGTCCATGTAGACCTGGAGTACGAGCTTCAGACCTTCCTCTTCGGCAAGCTCCAGCAGCACGTCCAGAGTCTCGAAGTTGTACTGCCCTTCGACAGGCTCGCCCGATGCCCAGTCGATCCACGCGCGGACGGTGTTGAACCCGAGCGCCTTGATCTGCTGGACGTCCTTCCGCCAGATCTCCTTCTTCGAGCGCGCATCGCGCTCGAGCATTGGCGCGCGCGCCTTGCCGCCGCCGTACCACGCGGCCATCGGGAAGAAGTCCGCCGTCTTGACAGCCTGCGGCTCGGCCCGGGAGGCGAGCGGCATCAGGGCCAACACGACAATACCGGCGAGCACGCCCCCGGCAACCGCCAGCATGCGTCGTCTATTGAAGCTGTTCATGGGAACCTACCGGCGGAAGACTATACCGACCGTGGCGGTGACGTATCGCATCCGCACGTCCCCGAACGCAATGATGCCGTGATCCGAAGGATTGAGGACGCTGTGATACCGGACATCGAACCGGATGCCGGTGCGCTGGGTGAAGAATCCGATGGCGCCGCCGCCAACGTTGTAGCCGAGGAGGTTGAGATCGACGGGAGGGAAGATGTTCTCCGGAAGATCTGTCTTCGAGATGTGCATCAACCCGATTCCGCCCGAAACGAACGGGCGCAGCCCGTACTCGGTCCAGGTCTGGGGAGCCGTCAGAACGACGTTGCCCATGAGCGACACGGTCCGGCTGTTCTTGACGAAGTCAGGTGCGCCGCCAGTTTCGTCGCGTTCGAAGAAGCCCGGGGTCCAGAACGTCACGACTTCGGCGCCCAGAAGACCGGGCCCGAGCAGACTGACGGCGCCGCCGAGGTTCCAGTGGCGCTTGCCCGTCGCCTCCTCCGCATCGATGATGCTCGTGCTCCCGAGTGTGGTGAGACCGAACATCGGTACGATGTGCCATTCCGCCGCGGCGGGTCGAGCAAGGGCGACGAACAGAAGGCAGCAGAGGACGACTCTCGACATTGACTCCCGGTCAGGTAACCAGTCTGAGGAACAGCGCCGCGAAGACCGATCGGCTCACGTCCCCCAACTGCACGTTGAAGGGGACCACGAGCTTGTCGCTGTTGGCCAGCAGCACGAAGGTCAGGTTCCGCTCCGGCAGCTTGATGATCAGAGAGGAGTAGGCGTTCGGCACCTGGCCGAAGTGCCAGACGACGCGCTGACCGTTGTAGCTCTGGACGAACCAGCCAAGCCCGGTGGGCATCGCGGCGCCGGTCACGCCAGGGGTTGGTTGCCAGGCCTGCGCGAGTGTTTCGTCGAGCAGCAGAACCCGTTTGTCGAGGGCGCCATCGAGCTTCGCCAAATCGCGGACCGTTGTGACCAGACCTCCGATGGACGTCATCGGCGCGGGCAGGGGATCGAAGCGGTCCGCTTTCGAGCGGCTCTCCACGCGGTAGCCGACCGCCATGCGCTCCAGCACGCGGCGGTAGCGTTCGAGTTCTTCCGGCTCGTAGAGTTCCTCAGGGAGCCGCAGGTTCGGATCGCGCAGATCGGTCCCTGGAACCGAATCCACCATCGCCAGCCGGTTCAGGATCCGGTGCGAGACGCTCTTGCGATACGGCTGCGGAGCACACCACTCCATGACCGCTGTCAGCTGACCGTACCGTTCCGGACTGTACACGAACGGCAATCCCTGCGCGTCGTTCTGTCGATGGCTCAGAAGATCGCGCAGTGAAGCGGTGCGCTCCGGGATATCGATCCCGAACGAGCCGAGCGGTGTGTCGAGGTCCAGCCGTCGCTGCTCGACGCACTGCAGCAGAAGGATCGCCGCGAGCGTTCCGCTCGCATCCCCGAGCATGTACGGCGTCGCCGGCGTGGCGCGTTCGCGGGTGACGACATTCTGGAACCCGTACCCCTTCTCCCAGAGAATCTGCCCGTCACGGATGATCGCCGCCGACATACCCGGAATGCCCGCCTGCTGACGAAGAGCATCCAGGTAGGCGTCCAGTACGGGAACGATCCCGAACGGCGTGAAGATCGGCTGCTGAGCTGACGTGAGTGTCGACACGCCCAGCAGCACGCAAACGACTCCGGTCAGCAGTCTGCGCATCTCTCAGCGAATCAATGTGAACTTCATGAATCCGACGACGTCGTTTCCCTGCCACGGCCAGACGAACGACGCGTGGCCCGGCGTCGCGTGCGCGCTGACGCGCACGTAGTACTCGGCGTTGCTCTCGAGCGACACGGTGCTGAAGAGCGGCAGCCGTTCGAACTCCGTCGTCAGCCACGCCCAGGCGACGTCTTCGCTATCGGTCGTGAGCGCCTCGTTCATGCGTCCGTCGAGCGCTCGGCTCAACGTGTAGCGGCGCGTCAGATTGTCGTAGCGCACGGTGGCCTTGACCACCGCCGTCGCGAGGGTCCGGTCGAACCAGACAGCCGACGCTCTACGCAGATCCACCTTGTAGATGAAGCTCACGAGCATCCCGCTGTGGATCTTTGCTCTGATGTCCTCGGTCAGTTCCTGGTTCAGGCGAAAGGTCACCAGAACCTGCCCGTCGCGTGGGAGCGGCTGGACCTGGAGCGTTTGCGCCTGCTCCTGTCCGGCAAGGGCAATGAACGACGAGAGAACGAGCGCGGCAAGCATTACGGTCGGGCCATGATAACCGGTTTGGAGCGTTTTCGTTTGACCGACCAATTTGGTCGGAGTTATGCTTAGAAGCGCAAATGAGACTAGTCTCAGTTTTGGAACCGTCCGAGGCATCCATCCCGTCTCTCCCGGTTCAGGCGCCTGCGGCCCCCATGCTGTCGGTCGAAGAGGTCATCCTGCGCTATCGGGGCGTCACGGCCCTCGATCGCGTTTCGGTCACCGCGGCCGAGGGGGAGATCCTCTGCCTGCTCGGGCCGTCAGGGTCGGGGAAATCCTCGCTTCTTCGGGTGATCGCCGGCGTCGAGAAGCCATCGGGCGGCCGCGTGGCCGTCAATGGCACTGAGGTCGCCGGCCCCGGGGTGTTCGTGGATCCTGAGCGCCGCCGGATCGGGATGGTGTTCCAGGACTACGCGCTCTTCCCGCACCTCACCGTCGCGGCCAACGTTGCCTTCGGCCTCAAGGGGCTCGCCCGGAGCGAGGCCGACCAGATCGTGCGCAGGATGCTGGAGCGCGTGGGAATGACGCGGTATGCGGGGAGCTATCCGCACATGCTCTCCGGAGGGGAGCGGCAGCGGGTTGCCCTGGCTCGCGCGCTGGCCCCGGCGCCGCGGGTCCTGCTGATGGACGAACCCTTCTCGAGCCTCGATGGCCAGCTGCGCGAACAGGTGCGCCAGCAGACGCTGGACCTCCTCCGCGAAACCGGCACGACGACCGTGATCGTCACCCACGATCCCGAAGAGGCCATGCGCATTGCGGACCGGGTGGCGCTGCTCCACAAGGGACGGCTCGTGCAGTGCGGATGCGCCTCCGAACTCTACTCGCGTCCGGCGACGCCCTTCGTGGCCCGGACGTTCGGGGACGTCAACGAGTTCCGCGGCACCTGCCTCAACGGCCGGATCACCACTGCGCTCGGTACCTTCCCGGCGCCGCATCTGCCTGAGAACGCGTGCGCGAGCGTCTGCATTCGTCCGCAGCACGTGCGCGTCGCCGATCGCGCCCGCGGCGTCCACGCCCACGTGATCCGCACCGCGTTCCTCGGCGAAGTGGACCAGGTCGTCGTCGCGGTCGACGGATGCGACCGGCCCGTCTGCCTGCGTGCGTTCGGGCGCACGAATCTGGCGCCTGCCGACTGCGTGTTCCTCGAAGTGGACCCGGAACACGTCCTGATCCTTCCGGCCGACGTGCAATAGCGCCTCGACCCGTCCGACACGAACTGGAGCTGAACGACGCATGAAGAACGCACTGCTTTGCCGGGTACTGATCGCCGCGTTCCTCGTCACTGCGACCGGCGCCTTCGCGCCTGCCGCCGCGCAGGAACTCAACCTCTACACGACCCGTGAGCCGGGGCTCATCACGCCGTTGATCGAGGCGTTCACGAAGTCGACCGGTATCAAGGTCAACACGATCTTCGTCAAGGACGGGCTGCCGGAGCGGCTCGCCGCCGAAGGCGCGAACTCTCCAGCCGACGTGCTCATGGCGGTCGATTTCGGCAACATGACCGACCTCGTCGAGAAAGGCCTGACGCAGCCGGTCAAATCCGCCGAACTCGAGAAGGCGGTTCCCGCGAACCTGCGTGGCAAGAACGGTGAGTGGTTCGCCCTCTCCCTCCGTGCACGCGTCCTCTACGCCGCCAAAGAGCTGGATCTCAACTCCTTCACGTACGAACAGCTCGCCGATCCGAAGTGGAAGGGGAAGATCTGCTCCCGCTCGGGACAGCACCCCTACAACACCGCGTTGATTGCCGCCTACATCGCGCATCACGGCGAGGCGAAAGCCGAAGAGTGGCTGCGCGGCATCAAGGCGAACCTCGCCCGCAAGGCCACCGGCGGGGATCGTGACGTCGCGCGCGACATCATGGGCGGCATCTGCGACATCGGCGTCGGGAACTCGTACTACGTCGGGCTGATGCGCAGCGGGCGCGGCGGGGCCGAGCAGGAGAAGTGGGGCGCCGCGATCAAGGTGATCCTGCCCACCTTCGAAGGGGGCGGCACGCACGTGAACATCTCGGGCGCGGCGGTCGCGAAGAACGCACCCCACCGCGACGCCGCCGTGCGCTTCCTCGAATACCTCGTGTCGCCGGAGGCGCAGAAGATCTATGCGGAGGCGAACTTCGAGTTCCCGGTCCGCCAGGGAGCCACGATCCACCCGATCATCAAGGCTCTGGGTGACCTGAAGGTGGATGCCGTCCCGCTCGCCGACATTGCGCGCCACCGCGTCGCCGCCAGCAAGCTCGTCGACAAGGTCGGCTTCGACCAGTAGCCGCCGCGGCGGATGGTAAATGGTAGATGGTAAATGGCAGAGAGCCTTGATCGCGGCGGCCCGTTGCCATTTGCTGCTTCCTTCCCCGCACGCGTTTGGGCGGAGTGACGGGAGATGGCGGCATTTGAAGAGTAACGGTAGATGACAAGTGGCAACCGCCTCCGATCGGGCGGCTCTTTACCATCTACCATCTACCATTTCCCATCCCCCTGGCTCCTGGCTTCAGGGGGCATTGCCGCGCTCGTGCTCGCGCCGATCGTGGCGCTCGTCGTCACGGCCGGCGGTGGTTCGGCTGACCTCTGGCAGCATCTTCTCGCCTACGTCCTCCCGACTGCCGCGCGTGACACGCTGATCCTGTTGCTTGGTGTGGGCGCGCTGGCGGCGGTGGTCGGCACGGTGACCGCCTGGCTCGTCACCGCCTACGATTTTCCGGGGCGCTCCGTCTTCAACTGGGCGCTCCTCCTCCCGCTCGCGGTCCCGACCTACATCGTCGCCTACGCCTACCTCGACGTTCTGCACCCGGTCGGGCCGGTTCAGAGCGCCATCCGCGCGATCCTCGGCTTCGACAGCCCCCGCGATTTCCGGCTGCCGGACGTGCGCTCCATGACAGGGTGCATCCTGCTGCTCGGGTTCGTGCTGTATCCGTACGTGTATCTGACCGCGCGCGCGATGTTCCTGATGCAGGCTTCGAACCTGCTCGACGCGGCGCGCACGCTTGGGGCCGGCCGCCGAGCCGTGTTCTTCAGGGTTGCCCTTCCGCTCGCGCGACCGGCGATTGCCGTCGGTGTGAGCCTGGCGCTGATGGAGGCGCTCAACGACATCGGGGCGGCCGAGTTCCTCGGCGTGCGGACCCTGACCGTGTCGGTCTACACGACATGGGTGACCAGGTCCGATCTGCCGGGCGCTGCGCAGATCGCGCTGGCCATGCTCGTTCTCGTCGTTGCCGTCGTGCTCGCTGAACGATGGGCGCGGCGGCATCGCCAGTACTCCAACGATGCCCAGGGACCCCGTCCGCTGGTCCCGCACCGGTTGACTGGAGGGAAGGCGGCAGCCGCCCTCCTGCTCGTCTCGTTTCCTGTCCTCGCCGGGTTCGCCGTTCCCACGGCCTACCTCGTGAGCGAAACCATGGAGCGGATCCAGTTCGCGGGCGTCTCGACCATGCTCGTCGTCGAGACCAGGAACACCATCCTCGTCTCACTGATCGCCACCGCGATCACGGTGGCCTCCGCGGTCGTGGTCACGTACGCGGCCCGGCTCGCGCGGCGCGAACTGCCGCGGATCCTGATGCGGATCTCGACGCTTGGCTATGCCGTCCCGGGCAGCGTGCTCGCGATCGGCATCCTCCCGGTGGCGACAGGGGCCGATCGCCTGATCGACGCCGCGTGGATGCCGCGGACCGGCAACACGGTCGGCCTGCTCATGCTGGGATCCGGCGCCGCGCTGACCTACGCCTACGTCGTCCGGTTCCTCGCGATCGCCGCAGGAGGGATCGAAGCAGGGTTCGGCCGCATCTCGCCATCGCTCGATGATGCCGCGCGGACGATGGGTGAGCGGGCGGCCGGGCGGCTCCGGCGGATCCATCTTCCGCTCACGCGGCCGGCGCTCGTGTCCGCTGCGCTGCTGGTCTTCGTCGACTGCATGAAGGAGCTGCCGGCCACGCTGCTCCTCCGTCCGCTCGGGTTCGAAACGCTCGCGACACACCTCTACGCCGAAGCGGCGCGCGGCACCTACGAAGATGCCGCGATCGCGGCGCTCCTCATCGTCGTCGCCGGCCTGGTGCCGGTCGTGCTGCTCGCGCGCATCGAACACGCGCCGCACATCGCGGATTCGTCGCGCTGAGCATCTTGCACATCTGTGTTTGCCTGTTACCATGAAGGTGCGTAAGTTCTACTGCAGCAGGATCGAACAGTACTTTCCTCCATCGATTCGCTCGCGCACGAATCGCGCCCGGTTCCTGAGGAGACTGTTCGGAACTGAAGTTGCACGGGCACACTCGACAAACCCATGGTCAACGCCTGGTTCATCGCCGGAGGCGCACTCGCGGCGGCTGCGGTAGCCCTACTCTTTCGCAGGCGACGGAGCGATCGCCCGGATCCCTCGTCGAGTGCGGTTGGTCCCGTGAGTGAAGAATGGCTCGCGAACGCGCGCGGGCAGGCGGATCAGAACTGGTGAACGCATCACGGTCATTCGGGGAGGCGCTGCGGAGGCAGCGAGAGCGGCGCGGCCTCGCGCTCAAGACGATTGCCGAGCAAACGAAGATCGGCAGTTCGTTTCTCGCGTCACTGGAGCGCGGAGACTGTTCGAAGTGGCCGGGAGGGATCTACAGCCGCGCGTGGATCCGTTCGTATGCGAAGGCGATCGGCCTCGATCCGGATGAGGTTGGCCGGCAGTTCAACCGCTGTTTCGCGTCGAATGCCTTCCTCGAGTCTGAAACCGACGCCAAGACCGTGGCTCCGGATGAGCTGCCCCGCATCACTCCGCTCCGAATGACGCTCGCCGCCATTCCGCACGAGCGTCTGCGGCTGACAATCCGACGCCTCTTTCTCCTTTTTGCCGATCTGGCATTCGCGGGGGCGGCCGCCGTGGTCCTCGTCCTGTTGACTGCCGTCAGCTTCTGGCCGGCATTCGGCGGAGCCGTCGTCACCTGTCACGCCATCGGCCTGATCGGCGGCGGCGGATCAACCGTGGGCTGGATGGAGCGCAAGCTCCGGCGCCACGCCAGACCGCAGGACGAAGCCGAGGCCGCAGTCGCCGAAGCCGTCTGACCATCGCAGATCGGCCGATCGAAGACGAGTAAGATCTGCGGCGTGCCGCTCCGCCTGCTCGCTCTTCTCCTTCTCTGCGCTGTCACGCCCACCGATGCACGCGCCCAGGATCCACCGGAGCTTCGCGCCGTGTGGGTGGATGCTTTCCACGAAGGGATTCGTTCGCCAGGCGAAGCGGACGAACTCGTCGCCGCCGCGCGCCGCGCGCACCTCAACACGCTGATCGTCCAGGTGCGCCGCCGCGGGGACGCGCTCTACACCCGAGGGATGGAGCCGCCGCTCGACGATCCGGCCTACGATCCTTCGTTCGATGCACTGGCCTACGTCGTCGATGCGGCCCATCGAGCCGGGCTCGAGGTGCATGCCTGGGTGAACGCGATGCCGGTCTGGCGCGACGAGACGCCGCCGAAAGATGCCCGGCACGTCTTCAACCAGCACGGGCCGTCCGCGCCCGGCGAGCAGAACTGGCTCACCTCCTCAGCGGCAGGCGAACACAAGTTCGCTGTCGGCTACTTCCTCGATCCCGGGCACCCCGCCGCGGCGGCCTACCTTGCCGAGGTCTATCTCACCATCGTCCGCAACTACGCCGTGGACGGGATCCACTTCGACTACGTCCGCTACCCGGAGACCGACGAACAACTGCCCCGCGGTGCAGGCGTCGGCTACAACGCGACGAACCTGGCTCGCTTCAGGCGAGCGACGGGACGAACCGACTCGCCGGCGCCCGGTGATGACGAGTGGATGGAGTGGCGCCGAGAGCAGGTGACGAACCTGGTCCGGCGCGTTTCGGTTGAAGCACGTGCCATCAATCCGAAAATCAAAATCAGCGCGGCGCTGATCCCATGGGGGCAGCCGCCGACGAACGAACGCGAGTTCGAGACGGTCGCACCGATGCAGCGGATCTTCCAGAACTGGCACGCCTGGCTGAAGGACGGATTCCTGGACCTCGGGATCCCGATGAACTACGCGTCCGAAACGGACGACCGCGTCCGCGGGTGGTTCGATGGATGGATACGCTGGGAGAAAGAACACCAGCACGGCCGTCAGCTCGCTGTCGGCCTCGGCGCATACCGGAACACCCCCGCTCACACGCTCGCGCAGATCGCGCGTGCACGATCCGACGACGGCGGACACATTGCCGGGGTTTCGTTCTTCTCCCACGCGGTGCCGGTCCTGCCGGCGGCAGTGAAGCCCGGCACCGATCTACCGGCGGTGCCGGTCAGCGGCAGCGACCGGCTCGCGTTTCTCAGCCACGGAGTCGATAGCACACCCGGCGCATTCGCGCGTCCGGCTCCCGTTCCTTCGATGCCATGGATGGAGCATCCCGATCGCGGCTGGATCGCCGGAACGGTGGCCGCGCGGGAAGCCGGCGAGAACGACACGGTGGAGGTGACGATCGTCCGTCGTCGTTACTGGCCCTTCGGGAATACGACGAAGGTGCGAACCGACGGCAACGGATACTTCGCCGCCGCCAGATTGAAGCCGGGTCGATACGAGGTTTCCATCACAGGGCACCCAACCACCGTAGGGGGCCCCTTTACGGGGCGCCACGGCGCGACGCAGCGGTTCGAACTGGAGGTGCAGGCCGGCCGGATCAGCCGAGTCTTCTTTCAGCCACCCGGTTCAGCACCGCGATGATGGCAAAGTTGATCGCCACCAGCACGAATACCGATCGCAGTCCGCTGGCTTCCGCCAGTTGCCCCGCAAGCCACGGCATCGTCATGCCGCCGGTCAGCGCGACCGTGAAAAGGATGCCGAACACGACGCCCGAGTGATCGCGGAACGCGCCGCCGGCGATCCCGAGGACGGTGGGAAAGATCCCGGCGAGGGCGGCGGCGGTGATGAGCACGCCGACGACCGCCACGCTCGTCGACGGCGCCAGCGCGACGATCACCGCCCCCGCCGCCGACAAAAGGGCGCCGCCGAACACCGTCCGCTGCGGCCCGAACTGCAGCAGCATCCGGCTGAGCGCGAGGCGCGACAGCATGATCGCCGCCCAGTAGGCGGCGAGCAGATACGAGGCCCGCTCCACCGGCAGCGTCAGCTCGCGCGTGAGGAACGTCGCGAAGTAGCCGCCCAGCATGAACTCGTTGCCCGACTGAAAAAACAGCAGGAACGCGAGGGCCAGCACGAGCGGCGTGGTCGCGAACCTCCGCATCTCCCGGAACGGCAGACCGTGCGCCTGCTTGGCGATCGGAAATGGTTGGATCAGGGCCACGATGGCCGTGACCTCGCAAAGCAGGGCGGCCGCAATGAGCAACCCCTGCAGACCCACCGTTGCCAGCAGCGCGCCGATGCTGAAGGGCAGCAGCAGCGCGCCAAATCCGAAAAACACACCGAGCAGATTCAGCGCTGATGCCTTCCGATCCGGATCGTCGTGAAGGTCGGCGACGAGCGTATTCGCCCCGGCGTTGACCGCGCCGCCGCCGAACCCGACGATCGCGGCCGCAGGAAGGAGCCCCGCAAACGTCGAAGCCAGCCCGAATCCGACGAGACCAAAACCGACCAGCATGGAGCCGAGGGCGAGCGGCATCTTCAGCCCGAAGCGGTCCATTGACGGACCGACCACGAAGCTGGCGATCAGCATCGACGCGTTCATGACCAGGAACAGCGTGCCCGCCTCGCCGAGACTGAAGGCAATCCGCTCGGAAAGGACCGGCATCACGGCGCCGAGCAGCGCCATGACGATGCCGAAGACGAACATCCCGGCGTAGGCGATCGCCTGGAGCAGCGATCGGTTCACGGGAGATCCGTCGTGGACCGCGGTCACTTGATGACGGGCTCCGGGCCCCGTTCGTACCAGCGACGAGCGTACTCGTCGAAGACCCGGAAATTGTGGTCCTTCGTCACGCCTTCGACATTCGGCGACACGAACGTCGTCAGCTTGTGCCCGCCCGCAGCGAGCCTGGCGCCTGCTTCGGCGACGAGCGCCATCGCCACGAACACGGCCGCCATCGTGGAGCCGGCCGCAATCTTCTCGCGATTGCCCACGTCCACCTGGGCGTCCTCGGGCGGCACACAGTTGTCGATCGCGACGTCGGCCACCTCGGACAGCGCCTTGCCGCTCGAATGGGAACGGTTGGCAACCGAGGCGTTCGCATGCGACGAAACGCTGATCACGCGCGACCCTTTGGCGCGCGCGTAGAGCGCGGCTTCGATCGGCGCCGCATTGAGGCCGCCGTGCGAGAAGACGATCAGCCAGTCGTCCTTCCCGAACGGATAACTCTGCAGGAACTGCTCGATGTAGCCTTCGCGGCGTTCGATCCACAACAGTTCCCGGGCGCCATTGGGCCCAATCACGTTCGACCACATCAACCGGGGATCGTAGAGCGGATAGAAGCCGACGAACGACCCGTACCGCGGGAACACGTCCATCACCGGGATGACCGAGTGGCCACTCCCGAACAAATAGGCCCGCCCTCCAGTCGCGATCGACTCGGCCAGCAGCCCCCCAGCCTCGCGCAGCTTCTGCTGCTGCGTCGTGTTGATGCGCTCCAGGACTTCAGTAATCGCGACGTAGTAACGGTCCGCTGACATTGAGGTGTCCGTCCCCCGTGTTCTTTCCGTGTTTCTTCTGTGGCGTGCCCTACCGTGTTTCTTCTGTGTTTCTTCTGTGGCCCGCCGCTCCGGTGTTTCCCCGGTGTTTCTTCTGTGACTTCCCGGTCGCTTCGCCGTGTTTCTTCTGTGTTTCTTCCGTGGCCCGCCCCGTGTTTCTTCTGTGTTTCTTCTGTGGCCTGCCCAGTGTTTCTTCTGTGGCCCGCCGCTCCGGTGTTTCCCCGGTGTTTCTTCTGTGGCTTCCCGGTCGCTTCGCCGTGTTTCTTCTGTGTTTCTTCCGTGGCCTGCCCCGCGTTTCTTCTGTGGCCCGCCGCTCCGGTGTTTCCCCTGTGTTTCTTCTGTGGCCTCCCTACCCGGTGTCTCCTCCGTGGCCTCCGTCGAGCGCCAGGCGCGCGGCCCCAAGCAGTCCGGCCTGCTCGCCCAGCTGCGAGAGTTCGATGCGGCATCGCGAGGCCGCGATCGGCTGCGCCCAGCGGGTGATACCCGTCTTGATGCGATCGAGGACGAGGTCCGCGGTGTTGAGGAGAAAGCCACCGCCGAGGACGACCGCTTCCGGATTGAGGACGCTGATCAGGTTGGCGATACCCATCGCCGTGTAATCGGCCGCATGCTCGATGGCGGCGAGGGCGTCCATGTCTCCGGCCCTGGCCGCGAGAACGACCTGGTGCCCGTCAGCGAAGCCGGCCCGCCGGGCCACGCCGGGACCAGCCGACTCGGCTTCCCAGCAGCCGGTCTGTGCGTAGATGTCGCGCCACTCGGGATCGAGCGCGAACCAGCCCGCCGCGCCCGCTATCCCTTCGGATCCGGTCACCACGCGTCCGTGGCTCAGGATCCCGACGCCGATCCCGGTGCCGATCGCAACGAAGACGACGTGCGAGAGCCCCTGGGCGGCGCCCAGCCATGCCTCGCCGAGCACGTACCCGGACCGGTCACTGTCGATGAAGATCGGAACTGTGAGCTTCTCTTCGAGCGCCGCCCGCAGCGGGACCTCGTCGGCCCCCCAGAGGTTCGGGCACCAGGCGTGGCCGGACGACGAATTGTAGATGCCGGGAACGATGATGCCGACAGCGCTGGCGTCGGAGACGTGCTCGACGACTTGGGTAACGCTGTCTTCGAGGCGGTAGGCGGCTGGGAACGTCTGAACGGCACGGGTGGTGCCGTCCGCGTCGACCCGCGCGATCGCTGTCTTGGTGCCGCCGAAGTCAACTGCCAGAACGTCCGCCACTGAGCAGGGCTATCCTACTCTGGAATGCCCATAATCGCGCTGCTCCTCGCGCTCGCTACGGCTGGGATACAAACCTCCGTCGAAGGGGCAATCGTCCGCGGACCGGTCGACAGGCAGCAGATCGCCCTGATCTTCACCGGTCACGAGTTCGCCGAGGGGGCCGGCACGATTCTCGACGTGCTCGCCCGGCGTGGGATGCGGGCGTCGTTCTTTCTGACCGGAGACTTCCTCAGGGATCCCGGCAAAGCGCGCCTGGTGGAACGCATGGTTCGGGACGGCCATTACGTGGGGGCACACTCCGACGCGCACCTGCTCTACGCGCCGTGGACGGGCCCGAAGAAGCCCCTCGTCTCGCGAGAGGAGTTCGTCAGGGATCTCGAGCGCAACTACGTCGAACTCGCGCGCTTCGGTATCACCCGCGATAAGGCGCGATACTTCCTCCCGCCGTACGAGTGGTACACGATCGAGATCGCCGAATGGACGCGGCAGATGGGATTGACGCTGGTGAACTTCACGAGCGGAACGAGATCGAATGCGGACTACACGGAGGAAGGATCAGCGCAATTCGTACCGTCCGAGCGGATCCTGCGCAGCATCCTGGAACGCGAGGAGCAGGACCCGAATGGCCTGAACGGATTCCTGTTGCTGCTGCACGTCGGCGCGGGACCAGGAAGAGTCGATAAGTTTCATCGCCGATTCGATGAACTCGCGGGGAAGCTGATGGAGAAGGGATACGCGTTCGTTCGCGTGGATACGTTGCTGGCGCGGTAAAACTCCGAACTATGAACGCCGAACTACGAACTACGAACTGGAAGTAGGGGCGGGGCTTTACGCCCCGCCCAGTTCATAGTTCGGCGTTCATAGTTCGGAGTTTCCCGTCATCAGCGTTTTACCGCGTCAGCATCTCTGCCAACGCCTTGAGCCTCTTCGCATCCGCCGTTGACGCTCCCGCCGCGTCCTGCTCGAGTTGCTTCGCCAGCCCCTGCACGTCACCCGACGGCGTCTGCGATCCGAACGCGGCCTTCACCGCCGCGGCCCGGGCCGGCTGGATCGCGTTGTTCCGCGTGAGCTGATCCAGATACGCCAGCGCCACGACCGGGCTCTCGGGCCACGTGACCTTCGGCTGCTGCTGCGGGTTGAACACGTCGTAGCGCACGAGGCGTGCCGCTTCGAGTTCATTCTGGGTCAGGTGCTCGCTTGGTTTCAGCTGGAAGATATCCAGGCCGCGGGCGATCTCGGCTCCGTAGATGTAGCCGTTGTACCAGTAGGAGGACCACTGCCCGGCGGTGATCAGCTGTTTCGCGTCCACCGGACCGCGGTCGAAGTACGCGATCTCGAACGGCTTCGACGAGTCCGTGAAATCGAAGACCGAGACACCGCCCTGGTACCACGCCTGGACCATGATGTCGCGGCCGGGAACCGGGATCAGCGAGCCGTTGTGCGCCACGCAGTTCTCGGTTTCGGTCTGCGGCGCCGGGAGCTTGTAGTAGCTGCGGAACTGCAGCTTGCGATCGACGATGTCGAAGATCGCGTTGGCGCCCCATTCCGGCTGGTCGGTCGCGCGGCAGCGCGGCCGCGTTCCGCCGCCCCACTCGTCGGTGAAGATCACCTTCGTGCCGTCGTTGTTGAACGTCGCCGAGTGCCAGTAGGCGAAGTTCTTGTCGGCCACCGCATCGATGCGGACCGGGTTCACGGGATCCGAGATATCGAGCAGGATGCCGTTGCCCGAGCAGGCGCCCGCCGCCAGGCCGATCGCCGGGTACACCGTGATGTCATGGCACTGGTTCGTCTCGCTCGTCGTCTGCGTTCCCGGCCCATGATCGCCGCGCTTGGCGAGCCCGGCGATCGCGCCGGTGTTCGGATCGGAGAAAATGCGCGGACGATTGACGACGCGCGCCTTCTCGGGCGCGGCAAGCGGGATCTGGATGACGTCGATGCTGTAGTACGACGTGTTGGGATCTTCTTCGGCCTTCTTGTCGGAGCAGCCCGCGAGTTCCTCCGGAGAACGCGGCGTGCCCGTGCCGGATCCGTAGACGTAGATGTTCTCCTTGTCGTCCGGGTCCTCGAGCAGCGTGTGCGTGTGCGAGCCGCGGCAGGTCTGGACTGCTGCGAGCTGCTTCGGCTTTCTGATGTCGGTGATGTCGAAGATGCGGACGCCGCGGAACCGCTCGGCGCTCACCGGCTGCTCGACACCCTCGGCGCCGCAGTCGATGCGGCCGCGCGTCTGCTCGACCGACATGATCAGCAGGTTGCCGCGGATCGAGACGTCCCCCTGCCCTCCCGGACAGACGACCGAGGCGATCAGCTTCGTGTTCTGCGGCGCGCTGATGTCATAGACATTGAAGCCGCTGAAGTTGCCGATGAAGAGCTGGTTGCCCTGAAACGCGAGGTCGGAGTTCGCGAAGTTCAGCGAGCTGCCCCGGCTTCGCGCCGGCGCGGGCTTCTCACCAGGTTTGGACGGAGGCGTGTCGGGCTTCTGGGTCGCCGGCTTCTCGCCCGGTTTCGGCTCGGGCGTCTCGGGTTCGGTCGGCGCGCCAGCCGGCTCCTCCGGATCGAAGAACCCTGGAGGCTTCGGCAGGTTGGTCACCAGCTCCATGTTCTTTGCCGCGACGCCGGCATCCTTCAATCCGGCCTTCAGGCCCACGCGTGGATCGTTGTTCGACGAGGATGCCGATCGTTCCTGTGCACCGGCGGCCGCGACACCAAGGACGACGGCGGACACACAGAGGATTCGGCTGACGACAGACTTCATTTCTGCAGCTCCTTCAGCATTGCGGCCATTCGTGCGATTTCCATCCGCTGGTCCGCCTCGACATCCGAAGCGAACGTGTAGATCTCCGATTCCTGCCCGGCGCTCGGGGTCGCGAACAGGTCGCGCACCATGACGAGCGCCCCTTCGTGGTGCTTGATCATGTATTCGAGGAACAACCGGTCGAACTCGCGCCCCTTTGCGGCCGCGAGCTTCGCCATCTCCTCGGGCGTCAGCATTCCAGGCATCCGCGCGCCGGGCGCGTGATGCGCGTGCTCGTCCGGCACGCTGGCCCCTCGCCTCTCGAGCCAGTCACGCATCATCGTGATCTCGTCGGTTTGAGAGACCTCGATGCGCTCGGCCAGCTTCCGCATATCGTCGCTGTTCGTCCGCGTCTTCAACAGCTCGACCATTTCGACCGCCTGGGCGTGGTGCCCGATCATGCCCTGCATGAACGCGACATCGGCAGCGGTGTGCCCGGGGCCGGCAATGCTCTCGGCGGTCTTTCGGTCGATGATACGGCTCGGCTCGCCGGGCGCGCCGGGCCGGACGATGGGCGCCGGGGGCTGCTGCTGCTCCCGGGCTGCTGCGCGGCCCTGGAACCCGCAAGCAATGGCCGCGGTGACGAGGAAGACGACGGGAGAGTGACGTATTGCGTGGGGCATGAGTTTCCGCTGTTCCGTCGGGCGAGTCGTTACCAGTCTAATCGATCGGCTCGCGTCCGGTGGGCGACCTCGTCGACCTTGGCCACGAGGGCGTTCGCCGAGAACGGCTTCTCGATCAGCTCCGTTCCCGGATCGCGAACTCCCCGCTGCGACAAAGCATCGTCCGAGTATCCCGACATGTACAGCACGCGCACCGAAGGATGAGTGTGGACGAGCTCCGCCGCGAGCGCCGGTCCGCTCATGCCCGGGAGCACGACGTCCGAGAGCAGAACGGCGATGTCGGGTTCATCCGACGCGATGACGAGCGCTTCATCCGGCGACCGGGCGAGCAGCACGCGGTACCCGCGGTTCTCGAGGATACGCCGCGCGAGGCGGCCGACCTCTTCTTCGTCCTCGACGACGAGGACCGTCTCGATCCGTTCCTTGGTGCCGCCGGTTTCGTGTGGCCGAGCGTGTGAATCCACGGGGGCGTCCACTCGCGGGAGGAAGACGCGAAATGCTGATCCCTTTCCAGGTTCGCTATCGACCGTGATGCCTCCTCCGCTCTGCTTGATGATGCCGTGCACGGTCGACAGGCCGAGCCCGGTTCCTCTCCCCAGCGGTTTCGTCGTGAAGAAGGGTTCGAAGACGCGCGCGACGGTCTCGGCGTCCATGCCGGTTCCGGTATCGATGACCGACAGTCTCGCGTACGGTCCGGGATTGACGTCCACCTCGTACGCGTTCGAGCCCTCGAGCAGGACCTCGGTCAGTTCGATGATCAGCGTGCCGCCGTCCGGCATGGCATCGCGGGCGTTGATGGCCAGGTTCAGGATCACCTGTTCGAGCTGCCCCGGGTCTGCCGTGACAGGGCCGACCGGTTCCGGCAGGCTGATGCGCACCTCGACGTGCTCGCCGATGAGCCGCTTGAGCATCGGTTCGATGCCGGCCAGCGTTTCCGACAGGCTGACCACGCGCGGCTCGAGGACCTGGCGGCGGCTGAAGGCGAGCAGCTGCCGGGTGAGCGATGCTGCCCGGTTCGATGCCGTGTAGATCTGTTCGAGTTCGGCCCGTGCCTGGCTTTCGGGTGGCAACTCCTCGCGCAGCAGTTCGCAGTTCACCTGCACGATCGTGAGCAGGTTGTTGAAGTCGTGCGCGATGCCGCCCGCGAGCTGGCCGATGGCCTCCATTTTCTGTGAATGACGGTACTGCTCTTCGAGCGTCTGGAGCGCCCGTGCCGCGGCGCGCTGCTCGCTGATGTCGCGCAGGATGCCGGTGACTTCGCGCGCGCCCGATTCCGACATCGCGCCGAACGACACTTCGAGCGGGATCTCGCGGCCGTCCTTGTGGCGGCCGACCAGCGGCGAGGGGATCAGCGTCTTGACGTCCTGACCCTGGAGTTCGTGGGGCGCGTAGCCGAACATCCGCTCGGTGGCCGAATTGGCAAAGCGGATCCGGTTTGCCGCATCGATCGTGATGATCGCATCGGTGGCGGTTTCGACCACGTTCCGGTACCGCTCGCGGCTGTCCCGGAGTTCGCTGATCGCCAGCTGCCGCTCGCTGAGCGCGGCGGCCGCCAGGTGTGACGACACGCTGAGGACGACGAGGAAGATGTAGGCTTCCATCAGCGGCCCGGCGACGCTCGATGGCGCACCGATGAACGGCCCCATCCCCAGCGACGCGAACCAGATCGCGAACCCCGCGGTGATCAGGGTGGCGGTCGAGGATCCGAACGGCCCGAACCGCAGCGCCGCCCAGAGCAGCATCGGAAAGATCGCGTACGGTCCCGGCTGGTCGGCGAACTCGGTGCCGGGCCCCAGCACGAGATATGCCGATCCCGTCAGGACGGCCAGGAGCAGGATCGCTTCGATCGGCTGCTGCCGGTAGACCGGTTCCCGTTTGCGGAACGCTTCGACCCAGGTCAACACCACCGGGGCCACGATCAGGATCCCGAGACCGTCACCCATCCACCACACGACCCACGAGCGGGCGAGCGACATGTCGAACCCGGCATTGAGCATCGCCGCCCCGGCAAACGCCGTCACCGCATTGGTGACGCCAGCCACCATCACGGTCAACACACCGACGGCACGCAGCGTCGAGAAGCTGACCGGCTCGGGCAGAAGCCGCTTCATGACGTACGCGCCGATGACCGATTCGAGGGTATTGGCGACGGCCGCGGCGCCGGCGAGCGCGAGGGAGTAGTTCGACAGGAGATCGGAGGCGACGCTGCCGAGGAGGCCGCCGGCGATCGTCGCCGGCCACTGCCGCATCGGAGCCATGGCGAGCAGACCAAGCATCAGGCCGCTTGGCGGCCAGAGGGTCACCGTTCCATTGCCGATCGCCAGCGCGTACCCGAGGCGCGCGCTCGCAAAGTAGCCGATCGCGATCAGGACGACGCGCAGCAGCGACTGGACCGACGCGGTCACAGGGAAATCGACACCCGCAGCATCGGCATATTATGCGCCTGCCACGTGCCACGTGCGACGTGCGACGTGCGACGTGCCGGTGCTACGTGCGGGTGCTACGTGCGGGTGCTACGTGCGGGGTGCTACGTGCGACCTGCGGGGTGCGGGGTGCCACGTGCGACGTGCGGGGTGCTAGGTGCGACGTGCGGGGTGCTAGGTGCGACGTGCGCGGCGCTAGGTGGCCCGTGCTATGTGCAGGGTGCTCGTGCGTGCAGGGTGCTGGTGCGAGGCACGGACCACCGGCACGCCGCACGAGCACCGCACGCCGCACGAGCACCGGCACGTCGCACGAGCACCGGCACGCCGCACGAGCACCGGCACCTCGCACTCCGCACGTCGCACGTCGCACGTCGCACGTCGCACGCCCCCTACCCCTCACGCAACGCCTGAATCACATCGATCCGCGACGCCCGCGCGGCGGGCATCAGCGACGCGAGCACGGCGGCACTGACCAGAACGGCCGCGGCGCTCACCAGGGGCACCGCGCCCGGGATGTGAATGTCAGGGATGTAGGCGCCGGCGAGCCGCGCGAGGAGAAATCCGCCAATCGCACCGGCGACGATCCCCGCGAGCGCGATGATCGCGCCTTCCCGGAGCACCCGCCCGAGCAGGTGCTGTGGCGCGGAACCGACCGCCAGCCGGATCCCGAACTCGCGCGTTCTCGCGCTCACCGAGAACGCGAGCACACCGGCGACACCCACGATGGCGATGAGCAGCGCCACCACCGCGAAGCCGCCGAAGACGAGCGCGTTGAGCCGCTCCGGCGCGAGCACCTCGGCTCGAATGTCGTCGAGCGTTGCAGCCTGTTCGACCGGCTGGTCCGGCGAGAGTTCGCGGATGACCTTCGTGACCGTCGGCACGAGCGCGTAGGGGTCCCCCTTGGCGTGCACGAAGAGGCGGCCTCCGCCGATCTCCTGCTCGAATGGGTGATACACCGTGAACGCCTGGCCAGGGACGACGTTCTCGTCGTCGATGTCGGCGGCAATGCCGATGATCCGTCGCGGCTCGGTTCGGATGCCGACGAACTGTATGACGGGATCCGTCCACATCAGCCGGCGATTCAGCGCGTCCTGCGACGGAAACATCCGGCGCGCAAGGCTCTGGCTGATGATGACGACGGGTTCCGCATCGCGACGGTCGGCATCGGAGAAGTCGCGGCCGGCAATCAGGGGCACGCCGAGCGTCGAGAAGAAGCCGGGCGACACGGTCCTGAAGCGGGCCCGCGGGTCCTCCTCGCCGTTCGCCTTCACGTAGCCTTCCGCCGTGAACTGGAACCCGGGACCGAACGTGCCGGCATCGCGCCACGGCACGATCGTCCCGACCGCCACGCGTTCCACGCCGGGGAGCTGCGAGATCCGGCGGATCGCTTCCTTGTACATCACCGCCACCTGGTCCGGCGGATGCTCGTAGGAGAGGATCGGAACGTTCAACGCGAGGACCTGCGTATTGAATCCGGTCTGCACGCCCTGCAGCGAGACCAGGGTGACGAGCAGCATCCCCGCGCCGGCGAGCAGCACGAACGACGCCCCGATCTGGGTCACCGCAAAGAGCTGCAGGCGCCGCCCGGTGCCGGTCGTGATCCGCACGTTGCCGCTCGTGATACCGAGACCCTGTGCGCCGTCCGCGGACGGCAGCCGGGGAACGAAGGCGAGCAGGACGGCAGCCGCGATCGCCAGCGTGACACCGACCCACAGGACGCTGCCGTCCAGCGTGAGGTCGAGCGCCCGCACCGAGAACCTGGCCGCATACTTCGCGAGGACGGCGACCGCCGGCTGCGCGATGATCACGCCGAGGACGGCCCCGGCGCCGCAGAGGAGCAGACTTTCGACGAGCAGCGTCCGGCGCAGGGCCCAGTTGCTCGCGCCGAGCGCCGCGCGGACGGCAAGCTCCCCTTCCCGCCGCACGGCCCTTGCGAGGATCAGGTTCGCCACGTTCGAGCACGCGATCACGAACACCAGCGCCGATGCGGTGAGCAGCACGAGCAGGACGGTCCTGGCGGGTGACGTGATCTGGTCGCGGAGCTTCACCGCGTCGATCCGGAACTCTGCGCTCGCCGGATAGGCTTCCGGGTGCTCGGTCATCATCGCCGAGTGCGCCGTTCGCAGCTCCGCCTTGACCGTCTCGAGGTCCACGCCGGGCGCCAGCCGTCCGAACAGCTCGGTCATGCGGTGCACGCGGCCATCCACCATCGTCGCGTCGAGATGATGGGGGCTGGTGACGACGTTGGCGATGATCTCGGTTTGCGATGGATAGGGCACCGACGGCTCGAGGACACCGACGATGGTGGCGGAACGTTCGCCGAGGCGGATGACTTTGCCGATCACCGACGGATCACTTGCGAGCGTCGTCGTCCAGAACCGGTGCGTCAGCACGGCCGCGCCCGCCGCCTGCGGACCATCGTCCGACGGGCCGAGCAGGCGGCCGAGCACCGGTTGAAGACCCATCACCTGGAAGTACGTGCCGCCGACGACCCCGGCGCGGACGACCCGCGGCTCGCCGAGGCCGATCATGGTGAAGTCGATCGTCGAGAAGTCCCCGAACGCGGTCAGCGACTTCACACGCGCCTCGAGATCCCGGAGTTCCGGTATCGAGAACGCGGCGTTGTCGACCTGGATCCCGTCGGCGCTCTGACGGATGTAGATGAGGCGATCCTCGTCGTCGTTGACCAGCGGCTTGAGAAGCACACCCCGGACGACTGAAAAGATGGCCGCATTCGCCCCGATCCCCAGCGCCAGCGTCAGCACGACCGTAATGGTCAAACCTTTGACACGGCTGAGAGATCGGATCGCGTATCGGATGTCGTTCATCAGGTCCATATAGCCTCTGTTACGCGCCCGGACGGGAATGCTCGGGGCCAATTGCGGGTCCGGGCACGGTCCGGCGGCGCTTCAGGCTGTAGTCGTGGTGACGGTGGCAATTTCGACAAAAAAAACGTGCGACGTGCGACGTGCGACGTGCGTGCGGGGTGCGACGTGCGTGCGGGGTGCGCGGCACGTCGCACAGCACGTCGCACAGCACGTCCGCACGTCGCACCGCACGCCGCACGTCCGCACGTCGCACGCACGTCGCACGTCGCACGTCGCACGTCCCACGCCGGCCTACCGGTCCGAACTGAACGTAATCCCGATCGACCGCTCGACCGGATTAAACGCCTGTCCAAAGAACGGGGAGGTGATGTTGTTCTGGATATCGCGCTCCGCACTGGCGCCGAATACGTTGTAGACACGCAGCCCGGCGCGGAACCGGTACTTCTTGAACCGCCATGGCCGCGTCAGCGAGAAATCCAGCGTCTGGACGGACGGCAGGCGGCCCGAACGATTGCGCGGCTCGATGAAATCCTGGAACTCGTCCACGGCCGACCACGGGAAGCCGGATCGAAGCTCGAGCACCGGCGCCAGGTCCAGTTGCCAGGGGAGCCCGATCAGGCCGCGCAGCAGGAGGCGGTGGGGAACGTCGGTGGGCGTAGGGCCTTCCTCGTCCGGCCGGATGATCGGGTTCCTGAAGTTGCCGTAGAACTGATCGTAGTTGTTGAGCGCCTCCGTCCCCTTCGACCACACGTACGACAACGTCAGGTCGAGGCGCTCGCCGCCGAAATATCGAACCGTGGACTCGAGTTCACGGTATTTCGAGGACCCGGTGCTGGAAAGCTTCAGCCGGCCGGCCGCCGGATCGGGTGAAAGAACATAGTCGTGAGACCCCTGACGTTGAAGCCAGGCCAGCTTCAGCAGCACCTTCCGGCCGAACCGCTGGTCCCACTCGAGGTTGCCGACATAGGCCTCGGGTGAGCGGAGCGGGCCGTCCACCTCGTGCAGCAAGGTCAGCGGCGCGGTCGTCGACAGGCTGTCGAAACCGAAGCGGGTCACGGTGCGCGGGGCGAACTGGGTGAACGCCCCGACGTTCAACGGCGTCCGCTGCACGAACTTGCCGAAACCACCGCGGAGGATCCCTTCTCCCTCGGGGAGGACGCTGAATGCCGCGCCCGCTCGAGGCGACCAGTTCACCCGCTCGACGACGACATCGCGATCCATGCGCAGGCCGAACTCGAACGTGAGCCGCGAGTTGAATCGCCAGCGGTCCTGAGCGAACACCGCGAACTCGGTGCCCGATACCGCCTGCGTCGTCGGACGGCCGCCGAAGTCGATCCGCTCGGCAAGCGAGCCATCGTTCCGTCTGATCTCCACCGGACGGCTGAAGCTCTCGCCGCTGTAGTCGGACGATTGCAGGTCGATGCCGAACTTGAAAACGTGTTCTCCCCTGTAGAGGTCGGAGCGCGACAGCGTCAGCGCCTGGACCCACTGGAGGCTGGTGACGTCCCGGTCCTGATCGTTGAAGAAGCCGCCCCGTTGACCCTCTGGCTGATAGATCATCGGATCGGTGTTCTCGGTATTGATGTCGATCTCGAAGCGCCGGAAGTTCAGCGTGCTCTCCAGCACCATCGTCGGCGAAATGGCAAAACGGTCCACCAGCCCGGTTGTGAATCCACTCTGGTTGAAGTCCGGCGTCGCCTCCCCCGGGCGGAACGTGTTCATCGTCACCTGCCGGATTTCGCGCGGGAACATGATGAGCCCGCCGCTCAGCAGGTGACGTGCCGACAGCACGGTGTCGACCCGCGTGAACGAGTCGAGACTCCGGAGATCTGTTTCGGGCTCGCCGGGAAGGCTTTTGACCGGAGTTGCCACGTAACGGAACTGAACGTCCTGCGCGAAGAAGGCCCGGTCCTTGCGGATCGGTCCGCTGAAAGAGAAGCGCGGCTCGAAGTTGCGGATCCCCTTCAGGAACCCCTTGAAGCGCGGCATCAGACTGCCGTACGAGAAGTCCCATTCGTTCGTGCCGCTGCGCGTTCGAATCTGCGTGACGCTCGCGGTGAATCGGCCGAACTCCGCGGCAAACGGGTTCGCGAGAACCTCGACGGACTCGACGCTGCGTCCCGGCAGGTCGACGTCGAAGTCGCCGGTGGATGGATCGTTCACGCTCGCGCTGCTCACGAGTAGCGCCGACTGCGTCGGGTGACCGCCGCGGATGCGGAGCCGTCCATTCGCGTCGCGAACGACGCTTGGAAGGAGCGGCAGGAGGCTGCGGAAGTCGTCCCCTTCGAGCGGCGCAATCTCGAGGATCGTTCCCGAGAGCATGTCGCTCGTCGACACCGGCTGCACGCTGTCGGTCGGTGAGGCGCGAACCTGCACGTCCGGCTGCACGAACGTCAGCCTCGTGTCGAGCAGGACCTGGGCGGTCTCGCCGGCATTCACCGTGAACACCGGCGATTCCCTCGATTCGAATCCGGGACGGGTCACCGAGATGAAGTAGCGGCCCGGCGGGATGTCAGGAAAGCTGACCTGGCCCGCTCCGTCGGTGATCGTCCTGGCGATCACCATCCGCGCCGGATCATCGCGCAACTCAACCGGCATCCCGGGCAGATGCACGGTCCCCTCGAGCGCCGTGATGGTCGCGACGACACGTCCGGTCGTCACCTGCTGGTCCTGCGCGCTCTGGCCGTAGGTGGCGGCCGGAAGTGACAACAGGAGAGCCAGACCGAGACGTGCCGCGCCGTTCGTCATCGTTCGGCGCTCAGTTCTTCGAGTCCTCCGGCAGACGCTCGAAGCCGACGAGCGTCCAGCCGCCCCCCGTTCGCTTGAAGAACGCCCGCACCGGCACGGTCCACGAGGGGTGAGGTGGATTGACCGCCTTGATATCGACCCGCACGAAGGATCCTGCCGACGCCGGGAGGCCCGACGGCGCACTCGCCTGTCCATCGCTGGCGGAGACGGGGCTGCCGATCGGCGAGGACGAACCGGTCGCGTTGTCGAAGCTGAACCAGCTCACCTCGTACGACTCCGGCGCGGTGGCAACGCCGGCGGCGACCGCGGCGTTGCCGAACTTCAGATTGCCTGAACCGTCCAGCACCGGATCGATCACGGGATTGACGTTCGTGAGCCATGCGCGGCCGATGGCGTCGCGGCGCGCGATGAGCGTATCGGCGATGTACTTCTCGGCTTCAGGATGGGTGTACTTCCCGGTGCGCACCGCAGCCCTGACCATCTCGTCGGTAAACGCCATGACCCGCCGCGCAGCCCAGAAGGTGTCGTCCGGGCGGGCGCGGCGGAACGCGGGATTTGGAACGCGCGGCTTCCATTCGGGCGGATTGAAGCCTTCCGCGGCGAAATGACCAACGGACGGTATGTCCGGATAGTCGATGAAGTGGTACTTGGGAATATAGAACCCGAACGAGACCATCCCCACGAGGGTCGGCTTCGGATCGAATACATACTGGTGCCCCTCGTCGAACTCGCGCGGCTTGATCGACGCACTGCCCAGCGTGGAACCGAAGTCGATGAGGTAGTGGCGCACGACCTGGCGGCCGTTCTCGTTGACGACCGCATCGAGCGAGTTGATCGCCTTACTGTCGACATGGTTCGTCCACGCGGCGAACACCCGCAGCGCCCGCAGCTCACGGCGATGCTCGTGCGGGACGATGTCGTTCGGGTCGTCGGGACGCGTGCCGAGGTAGAGGAACGGTCCGACCGGCCGTCCTTCGACGGCCTTGCTCGCGACGACGCGGTACGAGCCGTCCGACTCCTGCGCCGCCATCCGCAGCAGGCGGTCGATGTCGCGGTTGGTGAGCGGGCGCTCGGCCCCGTCGGCCGCCGTGATCGTGGACTCCTCCCCGAGCACGAGCATGTCGCGGGTCAATTTCGTCACGTGGTTCTCAGGAACGTGGTACCCGAGCGCGTAGAAGAGCTTCGTGACCGTGACTTCGGCTCCGCTCATCATCTCGCGGTAGTCAGGCGGATCGAACTTGATGAACCAGCGATCCCCTGCCGAGTCGATGATCGTGAAGCCGGGCGTGACACCGTCGCTCTTGCCCGAATCCACCATCCACTGCCCCGGCGCCGGCCCGTCCCCCGTGTCCGGCCCCTTGGCGACATCGTCGACCGTCATGGCGCGGGCGCCGCCAACGATGCGGTTGGTGAACCACATCGAATCGGGCACCTCGTCAATGGTGTTGATGCTCTGGGCCCGCTTGTTCATGTCGGG
>DASWVN010000036.1:0-5816 GCA_036401215.1 Vicinamibacterales bacterium
AACTCGAGGCGCGGCAGGCGGGTGCGGCGGCGGCCGAAGCGGGCGCCGCGGCGGCGAACCTGCCGATCGTGTCCGCGCAGGCCGGCTACATGCGCACCAATCACGTCGAGGAGTTCATCATCGCCGTCCCTGGCGCCCCGCCGCGCGTGGTCTATCCCGACATCCCGGGCAACTATCGCAGCCGTCTCGATCTGCAGTGGCCGATCTTCTCGGCCGGCCGAACGGATGCGCTCGAACGGGCGGCGCGTGCCGAGGTGAACGCGGCCGGGGAGGACCTGGCCGCGGCGCGCGCGGACCTGAAGCTGGAGATCACGCGCGCCTACTGGGCGGTGGTGACCGCCCGGGAAACGGAGCAGGTGGTCGCGCGGTCGCTGGCCAGCCTGGACGCGCACGTCCAGGACCTGCGGGCGCGGCTCGACCAGGGCTTGATCCCGCCGAACGAGGTCCTGAGTGCGGAAGCGCAGCGCTCCCGCCAGCGGGTGCTGTCGATCGAGTCGTCGAACGCGCGCGCCGTCGCCGAATCCGATTTGCAGCGGCTGACTGGAACCAGGGGTCAGACCTTGAATTTTGAATTTCCGATTTTTTCGTGCCAGGTCCCGCCGTGTGGCCCGGCGGGACCTGGCACGAAAAATCCGGAAATTCAAAATTCAAGGTCTGACCCCCAGCGCGCCGAGAGGCGCGCCCTGGAGCAGCGGCTGACCGCCGCGCGCGAGCGCGAAACCGCCGTCCGCGCGGGCGGCAAGCCGCACGTCTTCGTCGCCGGCGGATTCGACTACGCCCGGCCCAACCCCAGGATCTTCCCGCGCGTGGACCGGTGGGAGGACGCCTGGGACGCCTCCGTCAACGTCTCCTGGACCCTGTGGGACGGCGGACGCCGCGCCGCCGAGCAGGCCCAGGCCGCCGCCGCGGCGCGCGCGCTCGAAGCCCGCATCACCGACTTCGATCGCCACGTCACGTTCGAGGTCGAAGCCCGGCGCCTCGATCTGGACTCCGCGCGCGCGGCGATCGCCGCCGCCGAGGACGGCGTCCGCAGCGCCGTCGAAGCGCGCCGCGTCGTCGCCGAACGCTTTGCCGTTGGCGTCGTCACCAGCACCGACGTGCTGGACGCCGAAGTCGCCGTCCTGCAGGCGGAGCTGGATCGCACGCGCGCCGTCGCCAACGCCAGGCTGGCCGAGGCCCGCCTCGAACGCGCACTGGGACGGTGACCCATGAACGCGATCGAGGTCCGCAATCTCACCCGGCGCTTCGGCGCGTTCACCGCGGTCGACGACGTGACGTTCGACGTCCGTGAGGGGGAGATCTTCGGCTTCCTCGGCAGCAACGGGGCGGGGAAGTCCACGACGATCCGCATGCTGTGTGGACTGCTCCGTCCGACGTCGGGTCATGCGACCGTCGGCGGCATCGACGTGGAACGGGATCCGGAAGGCGTCAAGCGCCGCATCGGCTACATGTCGCAGCGATTCTCGCTCTACGAACTCCTCACCGTGGACCAGAACATCGCGTTCTTCGGCGGGATCTACGGACTCGATGCCGAGCGGCTCGCGCGGCGACGCGAGTTCGTGCTCGACATGGCCGGTCTGCGCGGACGCGAGACGACGCTGGCCCGCGATCTCTCGGGTGGATGGCGGCAGCGCCTCGCCCTCGGGTGCGCCGTGCTTCACGAGCCGCCGATCCTCTTTCTCGACGAGCCGACCGGCGGCGTGGACCCGCTCTCGCGGCGGCAGTTCTGGCGGTTGATCGACTCCCTGTCGGAGGCCAAGGTCACCGTGCTCGTCACGACCCACTACCTCGACGAAGCGGAGCGCTGCCATCGGATCGCCCTCATCGACGCCGGACGGCTGGCGACGATCGGATCCATTCCAGAGGTGAAACGGATCTTCGCGTCGCGTCCGATCATCGAGGTGAGGACCACCAGGCCCGTCGATGCGATGAACGTGCTCGACGGATTGACGAACGTCGAAAAGACGTCACTCTTCGGGATGAAGGTGCACGCGGTGCTCCGGTCGTCAGAGATCGGCCCTGACTACGTCCGATCGGCACTCGAGGATCGCGGCCTCGAGGTGCTGGGCGTCGATCGCGTGGAGCCTTCCCTCGAGGACGTCTTTCTCGACCTCGTCGAGCAGGCCGCGCCATGAACCACGTGCTCGCCGTCACGCGCAAGGAGTTCCGCCAGATCGTGCGCGACCGGCGGACCCTGTTGATGCTCGTGTTCGTGCCGGCGCTCTTTCTGCTGGTGTTCGGCTACGCGCTGAATTTCGACGTCAAGCACATAAAGCTCGCCGTCGAGGACCGCGACGGCTCGTCCGAGAGCCGCGCCCTCGTCTCGGCCTTCGTCAACTCCGGCTACTTCGACCCGGCGGGGGCGGTGCACGATCCGCGGACGGCGAGCCGCATGCTCGATCGCAATGCCGCGCGGGCCATCCTGGTGATCCCGGAAGACTTTTCGAGAACCGTAACGACCGGCGGGACCGCTGTCGTGCAGGTGATCGTCAACGGCGACAACGCGAACACCGCAACGGCGGTGGTCGGCTACGCGACGAACATCCTGCAGACGGTGAGCGCGGACCTTGCCGGCACCGTGCGCCTGCCCGTGTCGGTGGAGTCGCGGATCTGGTACAACCCGGAGCTTCGCAGCGCGCTCTTCCTCGTGCCCGGCCTGATCGCCTATCTCACGATGCTGATGGCGGTGACCTCCACGGCGCTGTCGATCGTCCGCGAGAAGGAGTCCGGCACGATCGAACAGGTACGGATGGCGCCGGTCGGGACGTTCGCATTCATCCTCGGCAAGACCGTCCCGTACTTCGTGATCAACATGGGATCGGCCGCGCTGGTGTTCGTCGCCGCACAACTGCTCTTCGATCTGCCGATGCGCGGCAACTGGATCACCCTGGTGGCCGTGCTGTCGGTGTACCTGCTGGGCGCGCTGGCCACGGGGTTGTTCGTCTCAACGGTTGCCGACACGCAACAGGTGGCGTTTCAGATCGCGCTGCTCGTGTCGCTGCTGCCCACGCTGATGCTGTCGGGTTTCATCTTTCCAATCGCGAGCATGCCCGAGTTCCTCCAGGCCATCACCCGCCTGGTGCCGGCCCGTTACTTCCTCATCGCCCTTCGCGGCATCGTCCTGAAGGGGACCGCGTTTGCGAACCTCCTGCCCGAGTTCGGCGCTCTGGGCATCTACGCCACCGTCGTCCTCGGTCTGGCGTCGCTGCGGCTGGCGAAGGAGCGGTCCTGACATGCGGAGACCGCGCCTGCAACGGCTCCGCGCGCTCATGCGGAAGGAGTTCCTCGAGATCCGCATGAACCCTCGTCTGATCGGGATCGTCGTGGTCGCGCCGATCATCCAGCTCGCGATGCTCGGGTATGCGGCGACGACCGACGTGCGTGACGTGCCGATCGTGATCGCCGACGGCGATCGCTCTTCGGCGAGTCGCGAGCTGGTGCACCGTTTCGACGCGTCGCCCACGTTCACGGTGATCGGGACCGTGAACACCGTCGCCGGCATCGATCCGTTTCTCGAGAGCGGAGACGCCTGGCTGGCGCTGTCGATCCCGAGCGGCTACGGCGCGGATCTCGGCGCCGGCCGTCCGACGGTTGTCCAGATCGTCGCCGACGGGACCGACTCGAACTCGACCACCGCAGCGCTCGGCTACGCGACCGCGCTCATCGGCGGGTACGCGCGTGAGATCGCCGCGGCGGCGCCTGCCCAGGTGCAAAAGGCAGGGGGAACGGCTCCAGCCGCGCCCGCCATCGAGGGACGGATTCGGGTCTGGTTCAACCCCCAGCTCGAAAGCCGCTACTTCATGGTCCCCGGCGTGCTCGCGCTGGTGCTCCTCATCGTCACGACGAACCTTGCGGCGATGGCGGTCGTGAGAGAGAAGGAGATCGGCACGCTGGAGCAGTTGAACGTGACGCCGATCCGGCGGTGGGAGCTGATCGCGGGAAAGCTGATCCCGTACGGCGTCATCGGGATGTTCGACATCCTGCTCGTGACCGCGGTCGCGGTGTTCTGGTTCGAGGTCCCGCTCCGCGGCAGCCTCGCGCTGCTGCTTGCGATGACGCTCCTCTACGTGTTGTGTACGCTCGCCCTCGGCCTGTTCGTGTCCACGATCTCGAACACTCAGCAGCAGGCGATGTTGACCGCGACGTTCTTCTTCCTGATGCCGATGATCTATCTCTCCGGCTTCATGACGCCGATCGAGAACATGCCGGAGATGATCCAGTGGATCACGTTTCTCATCCCGCTGCGGTACTTCCTCGTGATCGTTCGGGGAATCTTCCTGAAGGGGGTCGGGCTGGAGGTGCTGTGGCCCCAGGCGACGGCGCTCGCCGTCTGGGGGATCGTGGTCATCTCGCTGGCCGTCATCAGGAGCCAGAAGACCCTCGATTAGGGGGGCGACAAACAGGCGATGAACGTTTTTGGCGATTGCGGTGTAGGCTCTGGCACATGGGAGTTCGCGCGATTCGCAGTCCGACAGGTGCGTCCCGGGGGAACGGGGGGCACACGGAATGACAGCCGTCGGAACGCCCGCGCAGCCGCTGCGCGTCGCCGTCATCGGGTCGGGGCCAGCCGCGTTCTATGCCGTCGAGGCGCTGTTCAAGCAGGCTGACGTCACCGTCGAGGTCGACATGTTCGAGCGCCTGCCGGCGCCGCACGGGCTCGTCCGGTACGGCGTCGCCCCCGACCACGCCAAGATCAAGACGGTGACGCGCGCCTACGATGCGATCGCAGGCCATGCCCGCTTCCGCTTCTTCGGCAACGTCGAGTTCGGCCGCCACATGGCGGTCTCGGACCTCTCCCGCTACTACCACCAGGTGCTGTTCGCGACCGGCGCACAGACCGATCGCCACATGGGGATCCCGGGCGAGGACCTGCCGGGCAGCCACGCCGCGACGGAGTTCGTGGCCTGGTACAACGGACATCCCGACTACCGCACGTGCCGGTTCGACCTGTCGGTGGAGCGTGCCGCGGTGATCGGCGTCGGCAACGTCGCCGTGGACGTGGCGCGCATTCTGATGCGCACGCCCGAGGAACTCGAGAAAACCGACATGGCCGCGTATGCGCTCGAGGCGCTGCGTGAAAGCCGCATCCGGGAGGTCTTTCTGCTCGGCCGGCGCGGGCCGGCGCAGGCGGCGTTCACGAACCCGGAGCTGAAGGAGCTTGGTGAGCTGCGGGATGCCGACGTGATCGTCCGGCCGGACGAAGTGCAGCTCGATCCCGTCACCCAGGCCGTGGTCGAGGCCGCCTCCGATCGTGCGCTCTCGAAGAAAATCGAGATCCTCCAGGGTTACGCAGCCCGAACGCCCGAGGGCAAGCCCCGTCGTCTGCACATGCGCTTCCTCGTCTCACCGGTCGAAGTGATCGGAGATTCGCAGGGACGGGTCGCCGGCCTGCGGCTCGTGCGCAACCGGCTGGTCGCCTCGTCCACTGGCAGCATCACCGCGGAGCCGACCGGCGAGTTCGAAACACTGGATGTCGGCCTGGTGTTCCGGTCGGTCGGCTACCGCGGCGTCGGGCTGCCCGGAATACCGTTCGACGAACGCAAGGGCGTGATCCCGAATGAGAAGGGACGGGTCATCGATGCGGCGGGCCGTCCGTTGAGCGGAATCTACGTCGCCGGGTGGATCAAGCGCGGACCGTCGGGGGTGATCGGCACCAACAAACCCGACTCCGCCGAGACTGTCGCGGCCATGATGACGGATGCGCGCGGAGGCGCGCACCTGCAACCCGACCAGCCGACGCAGGAGGCCCTCGACACCTTCATCCGCGCGCGCCAGCCGATCACGGTCAGCTATCTCGACTGGCGCCGGCTCGACGC
>DASWVN010000037.1:0-7736 GCA_036401215.1 Vicinamibacterales bacterium
GATGATGATGGGCACGACGCTGCCGCTGCCCGAGGGGGATCGCCTGGTCTCGCTCGTGAACTGGGACGCCTCGAGCAGCAATCGCGAGTTGCGCCTGCTCTACGACCTCGAGGCGTGGCGTGACGCGACGTCCATCGAGGACTTCGGCGTGTCGCGCAACGTCCAGCGCAACCTGATCGTCGACGGCCGCGCGCCCGAGGTCGTGACGGCGGCGGAGATCTCGGCGTCGGCGTTCCGTATCGCCCGCGTCGGGGCGGATCGCGGCCGGACGCTGCTGCCGGAGGACGAGCGCGCGGGCGCGCCTGACGTGATCGTGATCGGTCACGACGAGTGGGTCCGCCGCTTCGGCGGCGATCCCGACATCGTCGGTCAGTCGGTGGGGCTTGGTCCCACGACCTACACGATCGTCGGCGTGATGCCGGAAGGGTTCGGGTTCCCGGTGTCCCACAGCTTCTGGATCCCCTGGCGTCTCGATGCGGCCGCCTATGCGCCGCGCAGTGGTCCCAGCATCAACGTGTTTGGACGGCTCGCGCCCGGGGCCACGCTCGAGGGTGCGCAGGCGGAGCTGACGGCGATCAGCCGGCGTTTGTCGGCCGCGTCGCCGGCAACCCACGAACACCTGCGCCCGCAGGTGATGGCGTACGCGCAGGCCTTTAGCGAAATCGACGATCCGGACGACGCGCTCGCGTTCTACGCCATCGAGGTCGCGCTCGTCCTGTTGCTGGTGCTCATCTGCGTCAACGTCGCCATCCTCGTCTACGCGCGGACGGCGACGCGGCAGGGGGAGATCGCGGTGCGAGGGGCGCTCGGCGCCAGCCGGCGCCGGATCGTGGCGCAGCTGTTCGTCGAAGCGCTGATGCTCGCCGGGGTGTCGGCGGCGATCGGTATCGGGCTCACTGCCGCCGTGCTCCGTCAGATCGAGGGCGCGCTCCTCACCATGATCGGCAGCTGGCCCTTCTGGTACTCGCTGGAGCTTCAGACCAGTACCGTGATCTACGTGGTCGCGCTGACCCTGTGTGCGGCGGCCATCGTCGGTGTGGCGCCGGCGCTCAAGGCGACCGGCAGCCGGGTCCAGGCGCAGCTGCGAACGCTTTCGCCTGGCAGCGGAGCGAGGATGCAAATGGGCCGGCTGTGGACGGCGCTGATCGTGGCCCAGGTCGCGGTCACGGTCGCGATCCTGCCGATGGCGACCTACATTGCGTGGAGTTCCCTCCAGTTTCAATCCGGGGGCGGCTACGCCACCGGCGAGTTTCTGAGCGCGAACCTGTTGCTCGATCGCACGGCTGCACCGGCGACCGGCGCGGGTGACAAGAGCTTCGCCGCCCGGTATGCCGGCGCGCTCGCGGAGATCGAGCGCCGCTTGAAAGACGACTCACGGGTGCGTGAGGTGACGTTTTCGATGGTCAGTCCCGGCCGCGAGCTTGCCGTGGTGCTCGAGGCTGAAGGCGTGCCCGTACCCGTCGATCCTGTCGACAGCACCATCGTCGAGGGGACCAAGCGCGGCACCCTGGTGCGATTCAATCGTGTCGCACCCAATTTCTTCTCCGCGTTCGACGTGCCGGTGAGCATCGGGCGCGGCCTTACCGCCGCCGATGCGTCGGCCGACGCCAGCGTGACGCCCGGGGTGCTCGTCAGCCGCGGGTTGGTCGAGCAGGTCTTCGGCGGCGCCAATCCGCTCGGCCGACGGATCAAGTACGTCGGCCGGAGCCGTCAGGTGCCGTCGGGGACTGTCGCGCTCGAGCGCTGGTATGAGATCGTCGGCGTGGTGCCCGACTTCCCGGTTCGCGGCCCGTTCGACGACGAGTCGGAAGGGCGGGTCTACCACGCCGTCGCCGGCGGCGATCTGTATCCCGTCCGCCTCAACGTGCGCGTGCGCACGGGCGATCCGGCGGCGCTTGCCGATCCGCTGCGGGAACTCAGCGCGTCGGTCGATCCAGACGTGCTGTTGCTCGATGTCTCTACCGCCGAGATCGCGTTGAAGCAGGCTCAGGGGATGATGCGGCTGATTGGCGTGAGCCTCGGGCTGGTGGTCCTGAGCGTGATCCTGCTCTCGTCGGCCGGCATCTATTCGCTGATGTCGTTCACGGTGGCGCGGCGGCGGCGCGAGATCGGCATTCGCGCGGCGCTGGGCGCCGATCGAAACCGGATCCTTGTCGGCATCTTCTCTCGCGTCCTGGCCCAGCTGGGTGCCGGTGCGGTCCTCGGCCTGATCGCCGCGGTCTTCATGGAGCAGGTCCTCGAAGGTGACATGGTAGGGGACTACCGCGCGATGCTGCTCCCGATCGTCGTCCTGCTGATGATGACGCTCGGCGTGATCGCGGCGATCGGTCCGGTGCGCCAGGGCCTGCGCATCCAGCCGATCGAAGCGCTGCGCGAGGAGTAACGCGGCGCCATTTCAGTCGAGCAGCGAGGCAAGCGGCTGAGCGCCGCGCGCACTGAGCATCGTCCGCATCTGCTCGATCTCCACACGCTGACCGTCTTCGATGCTCCTCGCCATCTGAGTCAGCTCGCGTCGATCGGTCTGCTCGAGGAGCGCTCGCGCCATGAGGACCCCGCCCTCGTGATGTTTGATCATCAACTGCAGGAACAGGACCTCGGCATCCACGCCATTCGCGTCGCGCAGGCGCTGGAGTTCAGCCTCCGTCGCCATGCCGTGCATCAGCACGCCGCCATCGTCGCCCGGCAGGTGCGCATGACCCGGCATCCACGCCATTCGCGGCAGCGTCGACGTCTGCGGCAGGCGCCATTGCTGCAGCCATCCCATGAAGAGCCCGCGCTGCGTGCTCTGGGTGACGATGATGTCGGAGGCGAGCGTGCGGAGTTCGCCGTCCGCGGACTTGTCGAGGATGGTGAACGACATGTCGACGGCCTGGGCGTGATGCGTCGCCATGTCGCGCGCGAAACCGGCTTCTGCTGAATCGTCGCCCGGGGCGGCACGCCAGGATGCAAGCAGCCATCCTGCCGCGATCCCGATGATCAGCAGGAACAGACCCGCGGCCGGCACCGCCATGCGACGCACGTCATCTGATGGAGGCGCGGCCATGGCGTCCTATACTACCGTTCCAGGAACACGACGCCCAGAGGACACGTGGGAAAGCCAAAGTACGAGGAACGCCAACAACGCAGGGCAGCCGCTCGAGCAGCGGCGGAACAGCAGGCGCGCCGGTCGGCGCGGATCCGGCGTGTGGTTGTTGCGATATCGATGGTGATTGCGATTGCGCTGTCGTACTCCTTTTACCGGAAGAGTCGACTGCTGCAGCGCGTGACGACGACGAACTACTCCGCCGGACAGCACCTCGCCGGACCCATTGAATACAAGGAGAAGCCGCCCATGGGCGGTCCGCACAACGTGGTGTGGCAGACCTGCGGCGCCTACGACGCGCCGATCCACAACGAGCACGCGGTGCACTCGCTGGAACACGGCGCGATCTGGATCACGTATCGTCCCGGCCTTGCAGGCGACCAGCTGCAGACGCTGAAAACGCTCGCCGCGGACGACTTCATGCTGCTCAGTCCCTACCCGGGGCTCGATCATCCGATCGTGGCGAGCGCGTGGAACCACCAGCTGTCATTCGACAGCGCCGACGATCCCGCGTTGCGCGCGTTCATCGCCAAGTACAAGAACAATCCCGAGACGACGCCCGAGTTCGGCGCTTCCTGCCTGGGCGGGACGAGAGCGCTCGCCACCGAGGACTCGCTGCGGACGATCCCGGGTCCGATGCGGCGATAGCGACCGCACGTGTCCCTCGCCACTGAGGGACCGTCCTGCGAACGCCCTCGCCTGCACCATGCGAGAAAGTCCTTGCCCCGCGCCACAGACGATGGCATCGTCGTCGTCAGAGATCGGGAAGGGCGAGTTCGTGATGGATGTGAACCAGGTGCCTGCCGTGCTGCACAAGCAGCTTGGCGACCAGGCTACGGCAGGGTTGCTCCAGTTGCTGGACGGGTCGCACCAGGAGGCGAGGGAAGAGTTGATCGTCGCTTGCACCGAACGGTTTGACCGCCGGCTGGTCGAAGAGGTTTCGACACTCCGCGTCCAGGTCGCGCGCGACATGGCGCAGCTCGGAAGCAGCCTCCGCCAGGAGATGGCGGAGCTCGGAAGCGCCCTCCGCAAGGAGATGGCGCAGCTTGAAAGCCGTCTTCGTCAGGAGATGGGGGAACTGCGCCTGAGCGTTCGACAGGACGTGATGGAGTTGCGGGCGAGCCTCCGCGAAGATATCGCGGCTGTCCGTGTCGACCTGCTCAAGTGGTGCTTCCTCTTCTGGATCGGCCAGGTCGTCGCCATCAGCGGCATCGTCGGCGTGATGTTCCGGGTCATGCGCTGATCGATCGTTCCGCGCCACCCGACCTGCGTCATGATGATGATCAGGGATCGTCATCGTGAAGTACTGGATCGCACTGCCGCTTTTCTCCTGTCTGCTGCTGTCCGTGGGACCGCAGCCGGAGATCCAGCCCGGGGTCCGGCTCCTGGGTGAGTTCCTGATCCCGCCGGCGACCTCGTTCCCGTCGATCACACCGCCGCGCTTCGGCGGGATCTCCGGTCTCGCCACCCTGCCCGGCGGATGCGAGTTGCTGGCGATTTCGGACGATGACAGGGAGAGCCGGTTCTATCGGTTGCGCGTGAGCACCGCGGAAGAGGGACTGCGCGTGACGCCGGTTGAACGAACGTTCCTCGGCCGCGCGAGCGGCGCGCCGGCGAGGCTGGATCCCGAGGGGATCGCGCTCACAAAGCGCGGCACCGTCCTCATCAGCTCGGAAGGGATCGGGGCGCCGCCGCGGCTTCCGCCCGCGATCCTCGAATACGCGCAGGACGGCCGCTTCATCCAACAGCTGCCGGTGCCGAAGCACTTCGTGCCGAATGCGACAGGGCCGCTGAAGCGCGGCGTCCGCCGCAATGGCGGCTTCGAGAGCCTGACGGTCACGCCGGATTTCACCCGGCTGTTCACCGCCAACGAACTGCCGCTCGTGCAGGACGGCCCGGCGGATGCCTTCGCCGAGGGCGGGCGTGTGCGGATCGTCGAGTACGTCACCGAAGGCGAGAGTTATCGTCCGGCCCGCGAGTTCGTCTACGAGCTGTCCCCGCCGGAGCGTCCGCCTTTCGAGACCGGCGAATCGCTCAACGGTGTTTCGGAACTGCTCGCCGTGAGCGGGACCGAGCTGCTGGCGCTCGAGCGCGGGTTCATCCGGATGCGCGGCACGGGCATCGGCGTGAACGCGATCCGCCTGTTCAGGATCTCGCTCGAGGGCGCGACCGACGTCTCGTCGTTCGAGTCGCTCGCCGGACGCGACGGCATCACGCCCGTGCGGAAGACGCTCGTGCAGGACTTCAGCGGGCTGGCGGGACGGTCGCTCCGGCTGATCAACCTGGAGAACTTCGAGGGGCTCGCGTGGGTCGGGAAGGATCCCGACCGCGGTCTGCTGGTCGTGAGCGACGACAACTTCAATCCGCTCCAGGTGACCGCGTTCCTGCTGCTCGAGCCCGCTGGCGCAGCGGCTGCGCGCGCACCCTGTCCGTAGGGTCAGACCATACCGGTCAGAGGGATCGTGGTGTAAGCGAGTTCAGGGGGGCGGGGAAGTCAGGACGCAGACGGTCCGAGCATCCGGTCGATCAGGCGATCGAGCTTCCGTTCCAGGCGTCCGAAGTTGTCGGTCATCGCAGCGAAGCCGTCCTTCATCTCTCCGCGCAGGCGCTCGAACGCGAACTCCGTGTACTGCCGCTGTTCGACCAGGGCCGCCGTGACTTCGTCGAAGCGCCGGTTGATCTTCGCGTCCATTGCGTCAAACCGCGCGTCCACGGCGTCGAATCGCGCGTCCACTGCCTCGAATCGTGCGTCGACTGCGTCGAATCGCGCGTCAACCGAGGCCGAGAGGCCGTCGAGCTTCTCCTCGACCGCATCGACACGCTCGGGAAGTGCATCCATCGCGTCAGCCATCCGCCCGCCTTTCGGCGAGTCTACCATCGTCCCCCGCTCTTGCACGGGCGATGCTGCGGTGAACAGGCCGATTTGACGCGATATCCCGATATACTCAGCGCCGCATGTTTACATTTCTACGTCCTCTAACGCTCTGCGTTGTTGCAGGAATCGCACTCGCCCTCAGCGGATGCGCGGAGCAGGGCACGCCCGCGGACCTCGTGATCCACAACGCGCGTATCTTCACCGGCGACGAGGGGAAGTGGGCGACCGCGATAGCCGTCACCGGGGACCGCATCACCTTTGTCGGCGCTGACGCCGATGCGAAGCCGCTCATCGGCGGCGCGGCGCGCGTGATCGACGCCGGCGGACGGCTCGTCATCCCCGGCATCAACGACGCGCACACGCATCCGATCGCGATGCCGCCGCACACGCCGCTCAGCGGTCCGCCCGCGATGCAGGAGAACCCGTCGCTCGACGTCGTCCTCGAACGTCTGAGGGCCGCCGTCGCGAAGGCGCCGGAGGGCGGGTGGATCGTTGGCGAGGTCAGCGAGGCGGTGCTCGACGACGAGCGCGCGACGCGCCGGACGCTGGATCCGATCAGCCCGGACCATCCCGTGATGCTCACCGCGTGGCACGGCCACGGGACGATCTTCAACAGCGCCGGGCTGAAAGCGCTCGGCGTGAAGGACGACGAACCCGATCCTGCCGGCGGACGATTCGGCAGGGAGAAGGACGGCAGAACGCTGAACGGACAGGCGCAGGAATACGCCGAATTCATCCTCCGGCAGCGCCTGACGATGATCCCGGGCGAGGAGGAACAGATCGCGGCGTACCAGCAGTTCGGGCGTGAAGCAGCCTCGTTCGGGATCACGTCGGTTCAGGCGATGATGACGGGCTATCCAGCGGCCGGAGCGGCGCCGCTGTTCGCGAAGGCGCAACTGCCGGTCCGCGTGCGCGTGATCGACTTCCCGATGGCCTCACCGGCAGAGTGGAACGGGGCCGTGCAGGGGACCGATGCACCGATGGTGACGGTGAGCGGCGTGAAGTACATCGTGGAGGGCACGCCGATCGAGCGATTGATGTTCCTCCGCGAGCCGTACAGCGATGCGCCGGACACACGGGGGCGCCTCAACTTCGACACGTCAGCGTTCGCGAGCCTCCTGGCGCCAGCGTCCGCCGCTCGGGTCCAGCCGATGTTCCATGTCGCCGGCGATGCAGGGATCGACGCCGTCCTCGATGTGCTCGACGGCAGCGCAAACTCCGAAAGCCCGTGGCCAGCAATCCGCCCACGCCTCGAGCACGCCGACATGGTCGAGCCTTCACACTTCGGCCGGCTCAAACGCCACGGCGTCGTCGTCGTCCAGAACCCGTCGCACTTCATGATCCCCGAGATCATGCACGCGCGCCTGGGCGAGCGCGTGACACGCATTCAGCTGATGAAATCGATGCTGAAGGCGGGGATTCCGGTTGCGCTCGGGTCGGATGGTCCGCTGAATCCGTTCCTCAACGTCATGTTCGCCGTGATGCACCCGACGAATCCGGCGGAAGCGCTGACGGTCGACGAGGCGCTGGTGGCGTACACGCGCGGGTCCGCGTTTGCGGAGGGCGTGGAAGGCCAGAAGGGGACGCTCGCGCCGGGTATGCTGGCGGACCTCGCGATCCTCTCGCAGGACATCTTCACGGTGGCGGTCGAGGATCTGCCGAAGACGTCGAGCGTCCTCACCGTCGTCGGCGGCCGCGTGGTGCACGACCAGCTGAAACCAGGGGTCAGACCTTGAATTTTGAATTTCGAAATTTTTCGTGCCAACGAACCGGGACATT
>DASWVN010000038.1:0-9186 GCA_036401215.1 Vicinamibacterales bacterium
AACACCGGCTTCAACCTGCGGATTTTCTGATGATGCGCATCCTTCTGCTTGCTGCTCTCGTGCTGATCGTTCCCCGTACCGCCGCCGCGCAGGGCATCAGGGTCGATCCGACTGGCGTCAACGTGAACACGCAGGGCGCCACGACCGTGTTCCTCACCTTCGGCGGCCTGAACGGCCGGCAGCCTGCCGAAGCGCTCTGGTGCGGAGAGTTGATACCGGCGGCGCCCGACTTCGGGTTCAAGTGCAACCCGGCGACGATCTTCGGAAGCCTGCCGCTGCGGTTCGATCGCTCGGCGCGCGACGGCCGCCGGTTCACCGACATCATGTCGATCCCGCCGTCGGTGTCGCGCCGCGCGTACCAGGCGGCCGAAGCCGGAGCCGCGTCGGCGTTCTTCTACGTGCGGCGCTTCGTCAGCCCGGGCGGCGGGCCCGACGAGTACGTGGCGGTCACCTGCCGGCTCGCGGGCGGCGGCGCGCGCGTGCCGCTGGCGCTCCTCGACGTCCGCCTCGGGTTTGCCGCCGACGAGCCCGTGCTGTTTCTGCCGGCCGGAGAATCCCCGCCGCCCGTCAACGCGCAGATCACCTACACGGGCACGGGACGGCTCCGCGGCCGTTGGGAGGTGGTCCTGCCGGGCGAGGAACTGCCCACGCCGCAGGACCTGTTGCCCGAGGCCTCGCTGCCGCCGGATCAGCGCGGGCTCCAGCGGCGCTACACGCCGCTCGATCGCTTCAACGTCTTCCTGCCGCCGGTCGGGCGCCTGACGCTTCCCGGCCCCGACGTCGCGCGTCTCCCGACGAGCGTGGACGGAACCTACTTCCTGCTGCTGCGCGTCGAGGCCACCGACGACAAGGAAGCGGATTCGAACCTCGCGAACGCGGGCGCCGGCCAGGGCATCGTCCACAGCGGCGCCGTCGCCGGATTCCCGCTCCCGATGCTCCGCTACGTCGTCCAGGGCGGCCGCAGGTCCGCCGCCGAGCCGGGCGCGCTGTCGCTCGTCGCGCCAGTGGATGGCGCGGTGATCGGCCCGGAGCAATCCGTCGACTTCGCGTGGTCCGCGCCGCGCGAGGCGGTGGTGTTCAGGCTGGACGTGCAGGATGCCGGCGGAACGACGGTTCACTCCGCACTGGTCGGCGCGGGAAGCACGGTCCATCGCGCGCCGCCGTGGCTGCGCGATCGCGCCGCCGGCGGCACGCTTCGCTGGCGTGTGACGGCGCTGGATGCGGGAGGACGCCCGCTGCAATTCACGGGATGGCGGACGCTGACGTTCGAGTGATGCACCGGCGTGCGCTGCATGGAAAGGAACAGACGACATGAAGAAGCTTCTACGCACTGTTGCGACGGCCGCGACCGTCGGCCTGACGTCCCTGCTCATCGCGGCGCCGGCCGCGGCACAGGGAAATCCCCAGCTGCAGATCGACCGCATCTGGAATCAGGGGGCCCTCACCGTCGGCGGGACGAACGTGTTCCGCGCCAACGTCCGGAACAGCAGCCAGACGACGCCGGCGCGCGGGCGGATCAAGGTGGTGCTCAACATCCTCGATCCGGATCAGAAGAAGTCGACGTATGAAACCTCGATGCTGAATCTCGGGCCGAACGGGGCACAGGCCGTCGCGTTCCACAAGGTCAAGCTGTCGAAGCCCGGCGCCTACATCGTCACGGTGATTGTCGACCCGGATGCGGAGTTCTCGCGCGGCACGCACTACCCGGCGAAGTCGAACGAACGGACCCAGACGTTCACGGTTGGCGCGCCGAACGACGCGGGCGTCTACAGGCTCATCGTCACGGTGAAGCAGAAAGGCACCGGCGCAAACGGGATGCGCGTGGCCGTCAAGACGGCCGACGGGCAGGAGCTTGCGTGGCGCCAGACGACGTTGACCGGGCAGGCGCAGTTTCCGCGGCTCGCGCCCTCGCCGCACGGGAAGCCGTACACGATCGAGGTGAAGCGCCTGGCCAACGTCCTGGCAACGCAAACGTTCGCCATGCCAGCGAAGGATGCGCAATTCGAAATCAATCTGGATGCGGCGTCGCGCAAGAACTGAGCGCGCCCGCTGTTGCGGCAAAGGAGCACACATGAGATTTCTGACACGAACGCTGTTGTGCAGCGCGGCCCTCGCGCTTGTCGTGCCGGCAGCCGCGCGTGCGCAGGGCGCGATGTCGGTGTACGTGCACAAGGACACGTCCAACACGATGATCTCCGGTGCGACGGTCTGCGTGGGGACGGCGGAGGAGCCGTCGAAGTACGGCTACAAGACCACGAACGCTCAGGGGCGCGCCGACTTCACGAACGTGCCAGCGACGGAAGTCCTCGTCACGGCGACGAGGAGCGGGTATCGCGGCGCGTCGAAGACAGACCCGGCGACCAACTACTCACGCTCGGTCCGCATGAATCTGTTCTCTGGCAGCGGAGGGCCGACCTGTCCGTTCCCGGTGCAGACCACCCGTACCGCGATCATCACCATCATCCAGATCCCGTCGTTCTCCCTGAACAACGGTGCAGACACCGTCCCCGCGGGAACCGCCGTGGAGCTGTGGGCCACCTGGAAGGGGGCGACGCCGACGCACTACCGGGCCAGCGAGAATTCGAGATTTTCGGGCGCGCAGTGGCAACCGTTCCAGACGTCCGGCCCGCGGCCGACCTATCGCTTCGCGGACACCCGCTCGGGGACCAGGACCGTCTTCTTTCAGTTGCGCGGCGCGCAGGGGCAGACCTCCGCGGTGGTTCGCGACGACATCACCGTCCGCGCCACGCGCACTCCCCGGCAGGGGCCCGCGCCGTGCCGGCTCCAGATCCAGCGTGCGGACAACGCGTTGTCGAGCGATCCGAGCCCCGCCCTGACGGAAACGGTGCAGATCGCGGTGGGCGCGACGAAGCAGTTCAACTCGTCGTGGCCGTCCCCCAACGAGAAGCGCCTCGGGTTCGGCATGCACGTGCGGCGCCTCCGCAACATGGGCCCGTGGCCGATGATCGTCGTGTCCACGTTCAATCTGGCGCCCGCGGCGATGTTCACGCTCGAGCCCAACGAGTCGCGGTCCGTGCGTATCGATCTGGACAACGTGACGTGTGTGCAGATGGACTGAACGCGTGCATTCGTCTGGTTGCACAGGAGGACACATGGCGACGAACGTGAGTTCGGTTCGAACGATCGGTGCGGCGGTCGTCGCCGCGTGCGTGCTGGCGCTGCCGGCGCAGGGGCGGGACAGATCCCGCCGTGGAAAATCAAACTGACGAATGCATACGAGGAGGCGGACCGGCGGTTCAACACGGAGCCGATGCCGAACTGCGCGGTGACGACGTATCGGCTGGATCGGGGTTCGGGACGATTGCGGCTAGCGGAAGCGGGCCGGGTATTCTGGAGGGGTCAGTGGTGATCCTGACCGTCGAACGCCACGCAGAAGCAAGAGCGGTCATCGAGGCGCCGGCCTGGATCCGGGAGATAGCGCGACCAGCTGGTGTGCCTTCACTCGAAGAGTGACGCCTGCGCATCATTGGTGGCGCGGATCCATTCGAATCGCGAGGGATCGCTCAATCGCCGGACGAGCCCCTGCTCCACCGCGCGTTGCAGCCACGCGTCGGCCTGCGCGTGCTGAAGATGGAACGCATCTGCCAGTTCCGCCCTGGTGCGTGGCGTCTGGAGGAACGCGGCCATCCGCGACATGACGACTGACGAAAGGGCTATCGCCTCGCTGCTGCCGCTCGTCGTGTCTACAACTTCATCGAGGATGGCGTCGAGGCTCGATCCGAGCGCCTCGAGGGTCACCGCACGCCCTCCGCGCTTGATCAACTCACGGTTCCCGTCCGGCAGATCGTCGCCCTCCCGCACGAGCAGCGGTACCCAGCCGGCGCGAGGGTTCTCGATGGACACCTGTCACGCGCTGATGCTCCCATGGATGAGGAGCGGGCGCGGATGAAGGAGGGTGATCGTCGTTCGCGGCGGTAGGTCAGTGCCGACTGGCTGGAGGCTCGCCCGCTGCCCTGTTCCACAGCGTGTCCTCCCAGCCGTGGATCACTCCGTTGTCGCCGCAAACCGGGCACTGCCATACGATGCATCCCGTCCCACGATCAATGTCGGCGAAGATCTCGCCCAGGCACCGTTTGCGGCCCGGGCTCCGCCGGCACGGTACGTTTGTGTGCCAACCGCCCCCGGGGAGGTGATCGGTGACCCACGCCACGATGGACCCGAGGAAGAGCGCGAGGTTGAGCGCCGGCGCGGGCAGACCGTCCGCGAGATCGCCGGTCTCATCGTCAAGGTAGTGCCGCAGGTCAGTGACCCAGGTTGGTTTCGCGGTTCGATTCAACGAGGAACTCCGTTCAGCTGTCTGGCAAGGGGAGCCGACGCCCCTCCGCGTCATTCTTGAGGCACAACGACCGAGCCCCCGAACTGCTGTGACCTGTCCTGTCACTTGGCTCGAAGAGAATTGCGACATGCTCACTGGAGCGCTACTCCCCGCTCAGTTGCTTGGATTCGGGAGCATGTTGCCACTTCTCGACCGCGGCCATCACGAGAGCGTAGACCTCCTCCCACGTCTCGGCCCGAGGTCCGGTGAGATGCCGGTTCGTCGAGTTCGCGAAAACGATAGTCGGATGACCGTCGGCCCTGAGCCGTTCAACATTCCCGGGAGCGTCCTCGACGTACAAATCGGCACCAACGGCGGCCTTATCGGCGAGGAAACACAGATCCCAATAGGGGATATCGTGACGATCCAGCCACTCGATCGTTTGCTGCACCGCGATCCGGTGAAAGTGCTTGATGAAAAGCCGGTGGGTAATGATCCGGATGCGGACGCGCTCAGCCGAAAGCCGCCGCAGCACCTGCGGCGCGCCCTTCATGGGTTTCAGAATGCGAAACAGATCGCGCTGGGTAACGGCGAACTGGTGCAGCTTGGGGTACTTCCCTGGAGCCGTATCCACACCCCATTCGGGCAGATTCCACGACACCTCCGACGTCAGGCTGTCGGGATCAACACCGAGCCATTCGGCGGCAATCGGCCGCAATCCTTCGTAGAAATCAGCGCACGTTCCGTCCAGATCGACGCCAAGAACAAACGGGGGCTTCGTCACACCATCGCTCCGTCCCTGTTAGAATCCTTCGACAGAATGCCACAATCAGCGGTGTTCGAGGCCGTCCTCGAATTCGAACAGCAGTCGAGTGCTTCGTGGCAGAACATCAGGGCGGCATATGGTGATTGCGTCAAACTACACGAGCAGTTGGAGCAGCGCATCGCCTCGGAGTCCCGAGACGACGCGGCAATCGTCGTATCTGGCTCGGTGGCGCGGTTCGAACTGACCGACGGCAGCGACATCGACTGGACCTACCTCGTCGACGGCCAGGCAGACGCCAAGCACCAGGAGGCAGCCACTGCCATCTCACGAGAAATTGAACGGCTCGGTCTGAAGGATCCGGGGCGAGAAGGCGTCTTCGGAAAGATGGTCTTCAGCCACAATCTGGTGCAATACATCGGCGGCGACGCCGACACCAATGCGAATCTGACGCGTCGAATCCTGCTTCTGCTTGAATCGAAGCCGGTCGGCCGTCGCGAGGCCTACGATCGCGTTGTCCGAGCAGTCCTCGAGCGCTATCTCACGAACGACCGCGGCTGGATGCACGGCAACACACCTCACAAAGTGCCGCGATTTCTGCACAATGACATCGCCAGATACTGGCGGACCGTGACCGTGGACTTCGCCTACAAACAGTGGACGCGCGACAACAAAGAGTGGGCGCTCCGCAGCGCGAAATTGCGGTTCTCCCGGAAGCTCACATACGCGGCTGGCCTCCTGTATTGCTTCGCTTTGGCGGAGCAGTTTTGGCCCGAGGCCACAAGCCCGGCACCCGATCCCCGACGTCGGCTGGAAGCGATCAGCACGCTTCATGGCCTGACCAACCTGACCCCGCTGGATCTGCTGGCGAGAGGATTCACACAGGCGTCACTCGAGGTCGAAGGGCGAACGTGCCTGGATGCCTACGACGAGTTCCTCGGCCTGTTGCGCAACTCGAATACGCGTAATCGTCTCGCCGATCTGACATCTGATGAAGCCGATGACGACGAGACCTTTCAGCGTGTCCGGATGCTGAGCCGCACATTCCAGGAGGCGCTGACGGCCTTGTTCATCAGACGAGTAGAGGGCTCCAGAAATCCTTTTCCGCTTCTCACCGAAGTCTACGGAGTGTTCTGATGGCTGTCATGGGATTTTCCACCGGTGCACTCGCCAAAGGCGATGTCTCGAAAGGCATTGAAATCGTGTCCAGGCTCTCGCTGAAGGCGATCGAGCTTTCGGCGCTCCGCGTACACGAACTCGATGCTCTGGAACAGGCTGCTGACAGCGTGGACATGACACAGTTTGCGTATATCTCAATGCATGCGCCGACCGACTACACGCCTGAACAAGAAGCCGAAGTCGCTGCGCGGCTGCACGTACTCGCGGTCCAGCACGACTGGCCAGTTGTAATTCATCCGGACTGCGTGACAGATCATGCTGCCTGGAAGACGTTCGGAGAACTTCTCTGTATCGAGAATATGGACAAGCGCAAGGCCATTGGCCGCACCGCGGACGAACTCAGGCCCTGGTTCGAGGAGTTCCAGGAGGCCAGTCTGTGTTTCGATATCGCGCACGCGCAGCAGGTCGACCCGTCCATGACGGAGGCCTACCGGATTCTGCGCGAGTTTGGGAGTCGCATCTGCCAGTTGCACGTCAGCGAAGTTACGAGCAGCAGCAAACACGACCGATTGTCCGAGGGGGCGATTCGGGCTTTTGTCGAAGTGGCCGAGCAGTTGCCGCTCGATGTGCCGAGCATCCTCGAAACCCCTGTCGACGAAGAGTACGCACGAGCCGAACTGACTCAGGCCGAGCGGATCTTCGAAGCCACACTCAAGCCGGTCTGATACTGGTACTCCAGACCGTGCGGGCGCCATGTGCTCGGCGAGCGCTCTCGCATCGTCAATGTTCACGCGCGAGTGCATCGAGCCACTGAACACCAGCCGCGAACACATCGTCATAGCGCGGTTCTGGCACGTTATTGCCCCTTGCCGCGGCTGCACGCTCGAGCCTTGCCTGCACCTCTGCGCGGAGATCGTTCAGACGAAGCGGCCAGGGGGGCTGCGGACGATTCATGGTTCACGCGTCGGGCCGACCGTCACCCTCGACTAGAGGGCGCATGCTCTGGTAAGCACCGAGATTGAGGGGCCCGGCGCTGTGCTCCAGCGTCTGCGCCGTCTTGGTGCGACGCGGGCTGCGCCGCAACTTGAAGAACGCACAGTCGCCGCACCATGCATCCGCAGTGAAGCCGGTTTCACCAGCAAAGGCCTTCACATCGGGATGCCGGCAGAAGCCCGGGGTACCGCCTGACGCCTTGGAGTGCCAGCGGCACGATCGCATCCGCATCTCGGCTTCCGAGCACTCAAGTGCTCCCTGGTCCAAGTCTGCACCTCCAGTTCCCTGCGATTGACAGCAGGCGCTGTGCCTTGGCCGGGCGGAGCGGCAAGTTCGAATTTGAGCGCCGAGGCCCACAGGCCGGCCGTGTTCAGACAGCGCGTCACGCCTTCCCAGCCGCCATGCAAATCCGTCCCGTGGGTGAATCAGGTGGCGTCTGCAACGGCCCGCTCCAGCAGGGCGGACGCCAGGCGCTCGATCTCTTCCCGCTTCACCACCTTACTGCGCCAGGCCTCGGGGATCGCGCGCGCGCCGTAGTAAGCCCCCGCGAGTTGGCCGTAGACCGCGCCGGTCGTGTCGGCGTCCTCGCCAAGGTTGACGGCGAGCAGGGCGCCGTCGCGGAAGTCGTTCGTGCGCGAGAATGCCCAGAGCGCCGCCTCGAGGGTGTGGACGACGTAGCCGGAGGCGCGGATCTCGTGCTCGGTCTTGTGGCGGAAGCTTCCGGCCGCAATCGCGTCGATCGCAGGCGCAAGCGGATCGCGAGTCCAGTCCACACCTCGCGGGGCGAAGCGGGGCGAGAGCAGATCGCCCTTGTCGTGTCCGTTCAGCGCCCCGATCAGCAGCGCCGCGAAGTAGCGGCAGGCATCGACCGCCTCACGAGCGGCGTGCGTCGTCCGTGAACTGTCGGCGGCGTATCGCACCGCCTGCGCCGGGTCGTCGACGTATCTCATCGGGACCGGCGCCAGCCGCATGAGCGAGCCGTTGCCGGCGGAGCGCGGATCACTGCGCCCGGCGAAGGGATTGCCGTCCGCTTCGAAGCGCTCGAGAGCCGCGCCGGTGGCGTTGCCGATGTCAAAGCATGTGCCCGTGCTGCTCCAATGTCCTTCGCGCCACCATCGCAGGTAGCGGGTCATCTGGTCGTGCGGATCGAACGCCTCACGCTCGACGAGGCTCTCGGCGAGGCAGAGGGCCATCGACGTGTCGTCGGTCCAGTAGCCGGGTCGAAGGCCGAACGGGCCGCCGCCGATCATGTCGTCGATCGGCTCGACGTCGCCTTTGCGGGTGAACTCGAGGGTCGTCCCGAGCGCGTCGCCCGCGGCGAGACCGAGCAGTGCGCCGTGGTGACGGTCCGTGCGATCAGCGGTCATTCGTCGCTCCTCCCCTTTCCTCTGTTTGTGACTTCGGTGTCCTTCAGGGCACCCACACGAACTTCTCCGGCGACAACTCCTGCTCGCCATCGAAGCGATAGGCGACGAGCGGACCGCCCTTGCCGGCGCTGTAGTCCACGCAGGCCGCCTGGCTCGACGGCAGCGTGATCGCTCCGGTGAGCCAATAATGGCCGAAGATCACGGGCTTGCCGGCGTGCGCCAGACGGGCATGTGGCGGAATCAGATCGTCCGGCAGTCCCGCACGTTCCTCAGGCGTGAGCATCGCGGCGGTGCGATAGGTCGTTGCACCTGGGTCCCACCAGCGCACCCGGACGCGCGTCCGGCGATGGCCGTCCTTATCGAGGAAGCTGTGGCCGTTCGGCAGCGGCACTTCGATCCCCTTGGTCAGGGCTTCTACGGCCTTGAAGATGGTCGGCGTGGCGTTATCCTTCTCGGCTTCGTCCTCGGGTTCGACGACGGCGGCGGGCATCAGCTCTCGGGTCAGGAAGCGACGGTAGTGCAGGCGCGGCTCGAGCCACGAGAGAAACGGCGTATGCCAGCAGGCGTGGACGACCCGCAGTCCCGGCAGATCCAGCCACAACGGCAGGGTGAGAAACCAGTCGATCAGCTCCGTGTGCAGCGCGGGATCGTGCTCGACCTCGGCGAGA
>DASWVN010000039.1:0-16098 GCA_036401215.1 Vicinamibacterales bacterium
GATCCCGAGATGCTCGCGCGCTCGCGCCGCAACAGTCGTCGGGGAGGCATCCGGACCAACCCTGAGATCCACATGTATCTTGTTGGGCGCTGGATTCACGCCTCCGTGCAACTCCGCCAGCGATAGTTGCAGCGCTCTGGCCTGGCGCACCTTGAACCGCGTGTCGGCGCTCAGCTCGTCGATCTCGAAGGCGGGAAGCGTTCGGAAAGAGTGTTCGGGATCCACTTCCTCCGGGGGCTCAGGGAAGAAGAACAACGCGATCGGCCGCTTGTAGATTTTGTAAGCGAGCGTCTCGAGCTGCGGATACGACGGCGCATCCTGGCCAGATTCCCAGGCCTCGATCACCTCGGGATCTTTCTTCAGCGCCGCGGCCACCATGGCAACGGTCTGCCCGGCTCGCTCCCGTGCCCACCGAAGCATATTGTGATTTACGGCCATAACGGGTTCAGCCATTTTTGTTCACAACACGAGTATAGGCGATGGTCTGCTCCCTTGAGGCGCGTGTCCTTTCCAGCACGAGTCAGGCAACCGTAGCCGTGCTCGCGATCGCGTCCCAGAAGTCGTTCTCGTGGACGATGACCGCACGGTGCCCCTTCTTTCGCAGGTGGTACGTCTCCTCCACCTTTCTGCCGTAGCAGGAGAACGCCCAGAAGGGACTGCCGTCGCTGCACACGATCAGGTAGTCCATCTCAGCGGTCACGCGAGGCCACGGGATCCCGCCCCGCTCAACGACCAGCGCTTCCAGAAAGCGCCGCTTGGCTTTCAGCGATTCGCCGGTGAACACGAAGCGCGAGTCGGTAAATGTGATCGTTGGATCGACCGCGCAGATCCCGTTGACCAGCAGCGGCGGCAACTCGCCAGTCTCATTGTCGATCTCCCCCGCCACCGGAAACTGTCGCGACAGATCGAACAGGTGATCCTTCCGTTCGTCCACTTTCCCCGTCGCGAGCATGCTTGCGACGATCGAGCAACACTCGTCGAATGGCCAGAGCCCCTGCAGGTGCGTCCACTTTTCGGACCACTCGCTCAGTGCGCGCACCTCAGACGACCTCAGGAGACCGTCGGCGGACACGCCGGCGAGCAGGCCCATCAACACCTGGAGGCCGTGGCGGATCGCGTCGAAGTACGGATTGGACGTCGTCAGTTTACGCGTAACGAAGAGGAGGTCATCGCACTCGTCCATCGTGATCGCGCCGTCCGCGAGGACCCGGTCCAAGTGCGTCTGCAGCTCGGAGAATGGATGGATCCAGGCATAGGATTCGTTCTCCTCCACCCACCGCCGAACGCGCTGGACCTCCTGCTCGTTGATCTCGCCGTCGGCGCGTATCCCCTGGAGAATGCCGTCCAGTTCGTTCAGTAGACGAAAGCCTATGGAGCGCGGCGACGCACGGTGCGGATCCGGCATGGGACCTCCAAGTCGGTTCGTTTTGCTCGAGACCGAACTATTCCAACGAAGGCGTGCTCTCCGGTGCCGCGAGTATAGCCGAAGGCGCCTCCTTCCCTGTCCACCGAGGATCAGAACCGACTGTGGCTCATGACGAAAATTCGCCTCGAATTCATCGGCATTTGGCGTCCGGTGCACGACGATGCGCAGGCTTCCCATTTCTCTGGTGGGTCTAAGCCGAAGCTGCCGTTTCAAGGTGCGTCGGACTTGCTCACGCGTGTTGTCCTGGGTGTTCGCACGCACATGGAAGTTGGCAACGATGCCGTCCGTCCGGGCCCATTAGCCACACAGGGTTTCGAAGAGAACGTCTGTGAGCGAACGCGGAGCGAAGGCACGCGCGGGCGCGCGTTCAGCAGTCCACCTTCGCGCTCCGGCGGACACGCGGCAGTCAGTGGTTGACGGCGGAAGAGATCGTCAGTGAGCGAGCCGCGCAGCGTCAGAACGCGGCGAGCGAACCTGGCGCGGCCAACAGGCCGCGCCGGGCAAAAATGGAGGCGCCGCCCGGATTTGAACCGGGGATGGAGGTTTTGCAGACCTCTGCCTTACCACTTGGCGACGGCGCCGACGAGAAGCAGAAACTCTAATTGTGCCCGGAAACCGCGCCGTCGTCCAGCGGACAATCCATCTCGACGTCAGGAACGACCGCGTCGCGAACGAGCGCAGCGAGTGAGCCCACGCGAACGGAGCACGCCGGCGAAGCGGCCTGCGAGAGAACCGTCCCGGAAGCCCGACGTACGAAGCCCCTGAAATCGTCGCGAACGAGCGCAGCGAGTGAGCCCACGCGAACGGCGCGCCGGCGAAGCGGCGCGCGAGAGAACCGTCCCGAAGGAAGCCCGACGGGCGAACCCCTCGAGATCGTCGCGAACGAGCGCAGCGAGTGAGCCACGCGAACGGAGCGCAGCCGACGAAGCGGCGCGCGAGAGAATCGTCCCGGGAGTCCCGACGGACGAAGCCCCTGAAATCGTCGCGAACGAGCGCAGCGAGTGAGCCCACGCGAATGGAGCGCGCCGGCGAAGCGGCGCGCGAGAGAACCGTCCCGGGAGTCCCGACGGACGAAGCCCCTGAAATCGTCGCGAACGAGCGCAGCGAGCCCACGCGAACGGAGCGCGCCGGCGAAGCAGCCTGCGAGAGAACCGTCCCGGGAGTCCCGATGGGCGAACCCCTCGAGATCGTCGCGAACGAGCCCAGCGAGTGAGCCCACGCGAACGGAGCGCAGGCGGCGAAGCGGCGTGCGAGAGAACCGTCCCGGAAGTCCCGACGGACGAAGCCCCTGAAATCGTCGCGAACGAGCGCAGCGAGTGAGCCCACGCGAACGGAGCGCAGCCGACGAAGCGGCCTGCGAGAGAATCGTCCCGGAAGTCCCGACGGACGAACCCCTCGAGATCGTCGCGAACGAGCGCAGCGAGTGAGCCACGCGAACGGAGCGCGCCGGCGAAGCGGCGCGCGAGAGAGCGTGTAGGGGAGTCCGAGGGGCGAAGCCCCTCGGAAAATATTGGAGCGGGAAACGGGATTCGAACCCGCGACTTCGACCTTGGCAAGGTCGCACTCTACCACTGAGTTATTCCCGCTTGCCTGACCGCAGGATCGCCCTTCTACCGCGGCAATCCGTCGTCTCAGAAGACGTTATGGTACCACACCGCCGGAACCCCGGGCAAGGCGAGGAGGTCGACCGCCGCGCGGCATAAAGCCGCGCGCCTACGACGACGCCTCAGCGAGGTCCCCAACTCCGCGTGCTCCGCGGGAGAACGCCTCTGCGCCCCATTCCCCATCCCCCGTTCCCCATCCCTCCCCTACGAACAGGCGAACGCATCCTTGAACAGCGTGAGGTGTGGCTGCCCATCCGGACCATCGTCGATCGCGACGACGTCGAAGCGGACCGGGACCTTGTCGTAGAGGTCGTACCGCGTGAGGTAGTCGACCGCCATCCGGATCACGCGGCGCTGCTTCGCCGGCGTGACCGATTCGGCGGCGGTGCCGCAGTCGTCACCCGACTTGCGGCGCACCTCCACGAACACCAGCGTGTCGCCGTCGTGCGCGATGATGTCGATTTCGCCGAACCGCGTGCGGTAGCGCTGTTCAACAATTGCGTACCCCTGCGCGGTCAGCTCGCGCACCGCGAGATTTTCACCGTCTTTTCCGAGTTCCTGGCGGTCGACCGTCATACCGGCGACGACGACCAACAAACATCGCGCCAGCGGAGGACGCTGCGGCAGGATCCAGCTTCGCACGACGTCGCGCACCATCGTCGCCTCGTTCAGGACCCCGGGCTATCGTCACTCCTGGTCACCGACAGCCGCTGCATCTCCTGCGCGGTCACGGGCGTCGACGGCCCATGAAAGAGTCCGTTGAACAACAGCTTGAACGTGGCCCGCGGCTGCGTGCGGAAATCGACCTGGCTGCCGTAGGTGACGACGAATCCCTTTCCGACGCGGAAGGAGACCACGTTCGCCTGGTCCCTTAGATACTCCTCGCCGAGGAGCCAGCCGCTCTGCAGGATATTCTCGCGCGGGTAGCGCGAGGCGACCGCCACGTCGATGCCGAAGTCGGGCCGCAGCCGATATGCCTGGTCCGACTCGAAGAAGATCGGCCATTGCTCCGGCATCCCCCACGCGACCGGGTTCGAGGGATCGAACTCGTTCTGGAGCAGCGATCCGGGGCAGTAGAACAGGTTCTCGGGATCCGCCACGCGATCGCGCAGCACGTGCATCAGCTGCGCGGGACTGCTGAACGCGTCCCTCAACGCCCGGTCGACCTCGCCGGCCGGCACCTGCCGCTGTGCCCCTCGCGCCCCGCCAAAACGGCGCGACGCCTCCGGGAGCGCCTTTTCGATCGGGAGATCGAGCAGCTGCGTCGCGGTCTCGACCGCGCTTCCGATCGCCAGCAGGGTGCCGCCGCGGTTCACGAACGTCCGCAGCTTCGTCCAGCCTTCTTCGCCCACGCCGGCGGCCCAGCCCCACTCCGCCGGATCATTGCGCGTCATGTCCAGCCCGTTGACGATCCGCTGGCGCGAGATCCCCGACGGCAGAAGGATGACATCGAACGTCGCGTTGAGATCCCCCTGGAAATCCTGTGCCTTGACGATCTCGTGGTTGATGCCGTACTGCTCGAGCATCCACATCAACCATCCGCTGGGCATGTTGTTCGCGCCCTTGAAGAGCCCGACCTTCGTTCCCGGCTTCAGCCTGAAGCCGTCGATCGCAGGCGCCTGATCGGCCGCGTAGACCGGGATGCCAAGCGACCTGACGGCTGACTCGACGATCTTCTGCGCCGCCGGCAGCGGCGGAATCACGAACGTGCCCGGCGCGAACGTCCGCCCCGCCGCCTCGAACGACCCGGCCGCGCGGAACGCCGGCACGTCGGCCTTCTGCAGGTCCGCAACGATCCTGAAGACGCCGTACGACTCCGGCCCGATGAGATAGGCCCCCTTCGCGCGGGACGGGACCGCCGCCGGCACCGGCGCGATCGTGTGCTGCAGTTCGAGCGCCGCCTCGAATGGTTGATCGATCTGATCCACCGTCACGCCCATCAGCATCCACAGCGTGTGGCCGGTCACGTCGTAGGGCGGTTCGGGCGGGCCGCCTGGAAACAGCCGGAGATCCGGATAGACCTGCCGCTCGAGCATCGTCTTGGCAAACGCGCCGTACGGCTGCGCCGTCTTGATGACCCACGAACCGGCGGGATACTGCTTGCCGCCGGCATTGAACGGGGCGGTCGCGCGGTGGATCTCCACCTCGCCGAACTTCAGGATGTCGAGCATCTCGTAGGTTGCGAACGGATCGCGCTGCGTGGCCGGGACGACGAAGGCGAACGGCCCCTTGTCGTAATTCACCCAGTCGCGGTGCACACGGTAGAAGTTGTAGAGCCACTCGCGGCCGTTCTTCGCCACGTGGGACATGCCGGCGAACGCCGCCGTGATGCCGTAGTCGATCTGCTGGGCGAGCGTCCATGTGTCGCTCGAATACGGCACCGGGAAGTTCCACCGCACCTCCTGCGGGCCGAGCGGCTCCCCCTTGCGCGGATTCGTGTACGGATCGGCGAGCCTCGACGTCGCGATCTCGGTCAGGATGCGCGGCTGGCCGTGGTACACCATGTACTGGCGCGCGGGCGACCACATGTCGTAGCGCCGGTTCCACTCCACGCCTTGCTTGCCCTCGGCCAGCAGGGCCGTCGCCATCGCCTGTCCGACCGTCGACTGCCCCAGCGCCAGCACCGGGTGGATGTTGACGTCGAACGGATCCGCGAACGGCGGCACGAAGATGCGCGAGTTGTTCGTGCCCTGCTGGTGCATGTCGTGCGTGATGATCGGCTTGTACTTGTTCTGGACCAGCTCGATGTTCATGCGCGTCTCCTTCTGCGTGAACATGAACCAGTCCCGGTTGTCGTCGTGCCCGACGTACTTGTGATAGAGGTCCGGATAGACCCGGTTGTAGGACGTGCCCTTGGTCTTGTACCAATGGTCGATGACCAGGTGCTGACCATCCGGGTTCTGTGACGGCACCATCAGGATGACGGAGTTGTCGAGGATCTCGCGGATCTGCGGCGAGTTGTCGGTCGCGAGCCGATGGACGATCTCGATGATCGCCTGGCCGTTGGAGACCTCGGTCGAATGGATGGTGGCATAGAGCAGGTAGAACGGCTTGCCCTCGGCCGAGAGCTTCTGCGCGTCGGCATCCGACAGGCCGCGCGGATCGGCGAGCCGCCGATTGATCTCGACCAGCCGGTCGAACTTCGCCAGGTTCTGCGGCGAGCTGATCGTCACCAGCGCATAGTCGTTCCCCATGGTCGTCTTTCCGATCACCTCGAACGTCACGCGATCGGTGTTCCTGGCGAGGAGCTGGAAATACTCGAGCACTTTCGGGTAGCGCGCGAGTTCTCCATCAGTGCCGATCTTGAACCCGAAGAACTGCTCGGGCGTGGAAACCTGGACGGCGGCCGGAGTCGAGGGCGCGGCGGCCGCCACCGCCGCGAACAGCAGGATCGGAAAGATACGTCGATGCATGGGATGTCCTTTGGTCGCAGATTGTAGCGCCAGATCGAACTTCTCCCCAGCCACAGCCGTCCTAGTGGACGTACTCGAGATGTAAAGCGTCCCCGCGGGGGGCCGCGAACGGGGCGCCCCGCCCGCGCCGCAGGCGCCTCTCCCGTGACGGTTGTTTTTGGCGCCGAGCACGGGTGGGGCTGTTCGCGGCCGGAGGCCCCGCGCACCGCTTTACATCTCGCACAGCCTTTGAGTCATCCGCTATGTTCGAACACCTGCGCGCCGACATCCGCTACGCCCTGAACTGGCTGCGCCGCAGCCCCGCCTTCACGGCCGTCGCGGTCGCGTCACTGGCCATCGGCATCGGCTTCAACACCGCCCTGTTCGCCGTCGTCGATGCCTACCTCCTGAGACCGCTGCCGATCGAACGGCCGGACCGCATCGTGGACGTGTACACGTCCGCCACGGAAGGGGACCCGTACGCCACCAGCTCGTATCCCGACTTTCTCGATCTCCGCGCGCAGAACCGGGTGTTCGTCGACATGGCCGGCTACAGCCCCGCCATCGCGGCGCTCAAGACGGGTGAGCAGTCGCGGATGGCGATCGGCGAGGTCGTGAGCGGCAACTACTTCCAGATGTTGGGCGTGCGCGCGGCGATTGGACGCACGCTGCTGCCCGAGGACGATCGCCCCGGCGCCCCGCGCGTTGTCGTCGTGTCCCACCGCACCTGGACCCGTGAGTACGGGCGCGATCCCTCCATCGTCGGACGCACCCTCTACATGCGCGGGCAGCCCTACACCGTCGTCGGCGTCGCGGACGAGAGCTTCCATGGAATGGTGCCGATGCTCCAGCCCGAGATGTGGCTGCCGATGGCCTGGGTCGAGGAGGTGGAGCCGGCCGGCATGCAGCACGCGGTGCCCTCCCCCACCGGCAACACCCGGCTGGAGCGGCGCGGCCAGCGCTGGATGTTCATCAAGGCGCGCCTGCGCGACGGCGAGACGCGGGCGAGCGCGGAAGCGAACCTGAAGGTGATCATGGCGCAGCTCGCCGCCGAGCACCCGAAGACCAACGAGAAGCGCGCGGTCGCGGTCGTCGAAAACGTCCGCCTCCATCCGCAGGCCGACGCGATGATGAAGCCGATCGCCGCCGGGCTGATGCTCGGCGTCGGACTCGTGCTGCTGGTGGCGTGCGCGAACGTCGCGAACATGCTTCTCGCGCGTGCCTCCGGGCGGCAGAAGGAGATCGGGATCCGCCTCGCCATTGGCGCCAGTCGCGGGCGCCTCGTGCGGCAGCTCCTCACCGAGAGCGTCGTCCTGTCGCTCCTCGGCGCAGGTGCCGGGATCCTGCTCGCGAGGCTGCTCATCGAGCTGGTCGAGGCGATCCCCCTGCCGGTGCCGGTGCCGATCGCGCTGACGCTGCAGGTCGACTCGCGCGTGCTGTTGTTCACGATCGCGATCTCGGCCATCGCGGGACTGATTGCGGGCCTGGCGCCGGCCCTCAAGGCGACGAAGCCGAACCTCGCGACGGAGCTGAAAGGGGATCGTCCGTCCGTGAGCGCCGGGCGCCGGCGCTGGACGCTGCGCGACGGCCTCGTCGCGGCCCAGACCGCCGTGACGCTCGTGCTCCTCGTCACCGCGGCACTGCTGACCCGCAGCATTCTCGAAGCGCGCAACACCGATCTGGGATTCCGGAGTGCCGGCCTCGCGGTGCTCGGCACCGAGGTCGGGCTCATCGGCTACGACGAAGCGCGTGCGAAGACGCTGTACGACCAGGTGCTCGAACGGATCCGCTCACTTCCGGGTGTCGAAGCCGCATCCGGCACCGTCCGGCAGCCGATGGCGATCAACTACAACCACAACGGCATCTTCTTCCCCGACCGGATGCAGCCCGGGGACAACGCGATCCCGATCTCCGCCACGCGCGTGGACGATCACTACTTCCGCACGCTCGGCGTCACCATCCTGCGCGGACGCAACTTCAACTCCGGCGACTCGCAGGATGCGCCCAAGGTGGTCATCGTGAACGAGTCGTTCGCGCGCACCTACTGGCCCGGCGAGGACGCCATCGGCAAGCGGTTCAGGAGCCGGACCGCGGATGGCACCGAGTTCCAGATCGTCGGCGTTGTCGCCGACTACAAGGTCGACACCGTCGGCGAGAAGCCCACGCCGTACATCCACTACGCGCTCTCTCAGGGTTCGGTCACGGGCCTCGTCGTCCTCGCCCGGACGCAGAGCAACGCCGGCGCCCTGCTTCAGACGATGCGGCGTGAGATCCTGGCGCTCGAACCGAATGCCGTCTTCCTCGACAGCCAGACGATGGACGCGCAGGTCGACATGACGCTGCTGCCGGCGCGCCTCGCGGCGCAGACTGCGTCGCTGGTCGGGCTCGTCGCGACCGTGCTCGCGGCCATCGGTCTTTACGGGGTGATCGCGTATGCCGTTGCGAGGCGCACGCGTGAGATCGGCATCCGGGTCGCGCTCGGCGCCGCGCCGGGCGGCGTGGTTGCGCTGGTGATGCGGCAGGGATTGACGGTCGCGATCGCCGGAATCGTGGCGGGATCGGTCCTGGCGTTCCTCGCCGCGCGCGCGGTGTCCAGCGCGCTCTATGGCATCAGCGCGCTGGATCCGGTGGCATGGAGTGGTGCGATCGCGGCGCTGCTGACGGCGGCGACGCTCGCCAACTACCTTCCGGCGAGGCGTGCGTCGCTGGTGGACCCGTCGATCGCGCTGCGCAGCGAGTGAGAGGGGGTCAGACCTTGAATTTTTCGTCTGGCGCGAGTCTTGTGCCAGACGAAAAATTCAAGGTCTGACCCCTGGTTTTAGCCCGCGACCTCGGTCAGGGCTTCGTCGAACGTGCGCAGCACCGCGTCGGCCTGGTCCTTCGACAGCACCAGCGGCGGGGCGAAGCGGACGGCGTTACGGCCCGCGCCGAGGATCAGGATGCCGCGCTTGAACATTGCCTGGACGACGGCGTTGCGCGCCTCGACGGCACGCTCCTTCGTCTTGCGGTCCTTCACCAGTTCGACGCCAATCATCAATCCGAGACCGCGAACGTCGCCGATCAACTGGTGCTTCTTCTGCAGTTCCCGGAGGCCGTCCATCAGGTGCGCCCCCACGGTCGCCGCGTTCTCGACCAGTTGCTCCTTCAGCAGCTTGATCGTGGCGATCGCCGCGGCGCACGAGACCGGATTGCCGCCGAACGTGCTGGCGTGCGCTCCCGGAGGCCATGACATGATGTCCGCCTTCGCGCAGGTCACGCCGAGCGGCATGCCCGACGCGATCCCCTTGGCGAGGTTCACGACGTCCGCCTTGATGCCGAAGTGGTCGAGCGCGAACATCTTGCCGGTCCGCCCCATGCCCGACTGGACCTCGTCGATCACCAGCGCGATCCCGTGTTCGTCGGCGATTTCGCGCAGCCCCTGCAGGAACGCCTTCGGCGGCACCAGATACCCGCCCTCACCCTGGATCGGCTCAACGACGATCGCCGCGACTTCGTCCGGGGAAACCAGATGGGTGAACAGCTGGTCGCGGATGTACCACAACGACGACTCGGCGCACTCATCGGCGCTGCCGTTGAAGCGGTAGGTGTCGGGATACGGCGCATGGAACACACCGGGCAGGAACGGCTGGAATCCGTGCCGCTGGATCGCCTTGCTCGCGGTCAGCGACAGCGCGCCCATCGAACGGCCGTGGAAGGCGCCGAGAAACGCGATGATGCCCTGCCGCTTGCTGTGATACCGCGTCATCTTGAGCGCGGCTTCGGTGGTTTCGGTGCCGGAGTTCGCGAAGAACGTGCGCACCGGCCCGTCGATCGGCACCATGCTCGCGAGGTCCTCGGCCAGCCGGACCTGCGGCTCGTAGTAGAAGTCCGTCCCCGACATGTGGATGAACTTCTGCGCCTGCTCGGTGATCGCCTTGACCACGTCCGGGTGTGACACGCCGGTGGAGTTCACGGCGATGCCGGCGGCGCAATCCAGGAACCGGTTCCCGTCCACGTCTTCGACGACGGCGCCTTCGCCGCGCGCGATCACGAACGGATAGTCGCGCGTATAGGAGGGCGAAACGAGCTTCTCGTCCTTTTCGATGAGCGCCTTGGCCTTCGGGCCCGGCAGCGGGGTCTTGATGTCCGGTGCGGTTGGTGTTGCTGTTGTTGTCATTACTTCCTCTTCCATCTCGTGGTCGACCCCGTATCTTCGAGCACGATCCCGCGCCCCTCGAGGTCCTGTCTGATTCGGTCGGCCTCAGCGAAATTGCGCGCAAGGCGGGCCGCCCTGCGCGCTTCGATGAGGGTTTCGATTTCCTCCAGCGGCACTGGAGGACGCTCGTCTTCCGTCCGGCGAAGCGAGAGCACGCCGAGCACCTTGTCGAAGCGCTCGAAGGTCTCACGCACGAGCGGCACGTCGTGGGCGCCAAGCTGGCCGCTGTCGATCGCGGTGTTCAGCGCGCGCACGAGATCGAACATGACGCCGAGGGCCGCCGCCGTGTTGAGGTCGTCGGCGATGTGGGAGGCAAAGGTCCGCGAGGCCTCCTCGAGACGTTCGCGGAGGCCGGACGCCGGACCCTCGCGCTCCGGCACGGCATCGAGGCGCGCCAGAAAGTCCGTGATCCGCTTCAGGGCCTCTTCGGCCTGCGCCATCGCCGTCCACGAAAACTTCAGCTGCTTGCGATAGTGCGTCCCGAGATACAGATACCGCAGGGCCGAGGCACGGAAGCCGCGTTCGGCGATGTCGGCGAGGTTGTAGACGTTGCCGAGCGACTTCGACATCTTCTCGGTGCCCTTGTCCTCGTCCTCGATCATGAGGTGCTCGACGTGGACCCAGAAGCGCGAGAACGGTTTCCCGGTCGCCCCTTCGCTCTGTGCGATCTCGTTCTCGTGATGCGGAAAGATCAGGTCGACGCCGCCGGCATGAATGTCGATCGGCGGCTCGCCCAGCAGGCGCAGCGCCATCGCCGAGCACTCGATGTGCCAGCCCGGCCGTCCCGGACCGATCCCCGGGTCCCAGGTCGGCTCGCCGGGCTTGGTCGCCTTCCACAGGACGAAGTCTCGGGCATCTTCCTTGTCGTACTTGTCGGAATCGATCCGCGCGCCGCTCTTGATGCCGGCGTGGTCGAGGTGGGCCAGCTTGCCGTAGTCCGGCAGCGTCGCGATCTTGAAGTAGATCGATCCGTCGCTCCTGTAGGTGTGCCCGTTCTTCTCCAGCGCCCTGATCGTCTCCCCCATCGCCGCAATGTTCTCGTCGTCGGTCGCACGCGGCATTTCCTCGACCCGCTCGAGCCCCAGTGCGGCGGCATCCTCGAGAAACGCCTCGATGTACCGGTTGGTGTACTCGCGCAGGGGGACGCCGGCCTTCTGCGACTCGAGGATCGTGCGATCGTCCACGTCGGTGAAGTTCATGACGTGGCGCATGTCGTAGCCTTCCTGGTGCCGCAGCGCGCGGCGCAGGACGTCGGTCGCGACGAAGGTGCGGAAGTTGCCGATGTGGCCGCGCGCGTAGACCGTCAGGCCACAGGTGTACATGCGCACCTGGCGGCCGTCCGCCGGCGCGAAATCTTCTTCTCTGCGAGTGAGCGTGTTGTAGAGGCGCATGGATCCGGACGGAAGGTTCAGCCGTGCAGCGGAATCCTGGCTTCCGCCCTCCGCCCGTCATGGCTGGCTACGATCTTCAACTGAAGGTCGACCTTGTGGAACTCGAATTCGACGTCATTCGTACCGGACGGCGCAACGGACTTCGTGAGCGCGGAGATCGCCGTCCCGACATCGCCAACCTTGGCACCCGGCAGGCCAAGCTGCTCGGCCAGCCTGGTGGCCACTTCGGGGCCCAGGTCAGCCAGATCACCAGAGGCAGGGACCGACAGACGCAGTACGAGGCCGTTGTGCACAGCCCCTGCGGAGTTGGTCATATCTGATGATTCTACAGCGAAATCCGGCCGAAGAGCCTCCGCGCGCTGCGCGCGTCGGCGTCGATCTGCGCGCGCAGCGCGTCGACATCGGGGAAGGCGCGCTCGTCTCGCAGCCGCTGCACGAACGACAGCCGCAGGGTGCTGTCGTAGAGATCGCGATCGAAATCGAGGAGGTGCGTCTCGATGACGGGACGGTCGACGTCGCCGAAGGTGGGCCGCAGCCCGATGTTCGTGATCGATGGCCGCACGATGCCGTCCACGACCGCGAAGGTGGCATACACGCCGGCGGGCGGCACCAGTTCGTTGCTGGTGGCGAGGTTCGCCGTCGGCACCCCGATACTCTTCCCCCGGCCCGCGCCGCGGACGACGGTCCCGTCGATGAAGTAGTGGTGGCCCAGAAGCGCCCCGGCTTCGTCCACGCGCCCCTCGCTGACGAGGCGCCGCACCCGCGTGCTGCTGACGACGAAGTCCTTGTAGCGCACGGGATCGATCTTCTCGGCGCGAAAGCCGTAGCGCGCCCCGAGGCTCCGCAGCACGCTGAACGTCCCCGCTCGTTCGTGTCCGAACAGAAAGTTCGCGCCGACCCAGACCTCGGCGACGTGGAGCCAGTCGACGAGCACGGTGCGGACGAACATCTCCGGGTCCCACAACGACAGTTCCAGCGTGAAGCGGACGACGGCAAGCCCCTGCATCCCGGAGCGCCTCAAGGCTTCCACTTTCTGCTCCGGCGTCATGAGCAATGGCGGGGCTTTGTCGGGACGGAGCACGCGAGGCGGATGCGGATCGAAGGTCATCGCGGCGGGCGTGCCGCCGCGCTCGCCCGCGCGCTGACGCACGCGGTCGATGATCTTCATGTGGCCGCGATGGAGGCCGTCGAAGTTCCCGAGCGCCAGCACCGGACTGTGCCAGCGAGGTACGGGATCGTCGGGGAAGGTCGCTACGTCCATTCAGAGTTCCAGCACCAGCCCATCGTACGCGAGCGCCATCCCGTCCGGGAGCCGCTCGTTCGTGGCGGCATGCGGCAGGTCATGGCACATGTGCGTGAAGAACGTCTGTCGCGCGGCGATGCGGTGCGCGGCATCCACCGCCTCGGCGAGCGAGAAATGGGTGGGATGCGGGCGCACCCGCAGGGCATCGAGCACCACGACGTCGAGATTGTGCAACATCGGCCAGGACGCCTCGGGGATCGCGCTGCAATCCGTCAGGTAGGCGAACGGACCCAACCTGAATCCGAGGATGGGCCGCTCGCCGTGCATCAAAGGGACGGGAACGATCTCGTGCGCCCCGATGCGGACGGGCCCGTCGATCTGCCGCAGGTCCAGTTCCGGCAGCCCGCCGCCCCGCGGCGTCGCCGGATCGAAGACGTACGCGAACATGCGACGAATGTCGTTCAGCGTGGCCTCGTCCCCGTAGCACGGCATTGGCTTCTTCTGCAGGCCGGTGTAGCGGCGCGTCTCGTCGAGCCCGAGGATGTGATCCGCATGGCCGTGCGTAAACAGGATCGCGTCCACGCGGCGCACGTCGTGCGTCAGCGCCTGCTGCCGGAGGTCAGGTCCCGCGTCGACGAGGATGCCCGTCCCGTCGTCCATTCGCACGTAGATGGACGGCCGCAGCCGCGTGTCGCGGGGATCGCTCGAGCGGCACGTGAGGCAGTCGCACGCAATCATCGGCACGCCGTGGGACGTGCCGGTGCCAAGGAACGTGATGTGCACCGGGGGTCAGGGCTGCACGATGCGCGGCTGCTGCTGCGCCTGCACGTAGCGCATGCGCAGGTCGTACAGCAGGTCGTCGAGCAGCTTCGCTTCGGCCGGCTCCAGGTTGCCGCGGGTCTTGTCCTGCAGCAGGGCGAGCAGTTCGATCATCTGCGACGCCGCGACCAGGTCTGTCTCGCCGCGTTCACCGCTGGCGGGATCCGGCAGATCTCCAAAATGCACGGCGGCCGTCGTCCCCAGCGAGATGATGAACTGCGTGAACGTGATGCCGGACTCCGTGGACTCCACGACCGAATGCTAGCATAGGCCGCGATGGCGAAATCCGAGGCCGAGTCGAGTCTGCCGCAGAGCTCCGCGGGAGAAGAGTTCCAGAAACTGGTCGACATCATGGCGCGATTGCGGGGCCCGGGGGGATGCCCGTGGGACCGCGAGCAGACGCTCGAGTCGCTGCGGGGATTCGTCCTGGAGGAGACCTACGAGGTCCTCGACGCGATCGATCGGGCCGACCACGACGATCTCCGCGGCGAGATCGGCGACCTGATCTTCGAGGGCGTGTTCCTGGCCCAGATCGAGACCGACGAGGGGCGGTTCACGATCGCGGATTCCCTTCGCCACATCAGCGACAAGCTCGTACGCCGGCACCCGCACGTCTTCGGCGACCGCGCCGGCGTGGACACGCCGGACCAGGTCGTGGAGCAATGGGAACAGATCAAGGCCGGCGAACAGCAGAACCGCGGCGAAAAGAAGGCGCTGCTGGCTGGCGTGCCCAGGTCGATGCCCGCGCTCGCCCGCGCCAACGAGATCGGCACCCGAGTCGCGGCGGTCGGGTTCGACTGGGCGAAGACCGGGGACGTGCTCACCAAGATCGAAGAAGAAGTCGCCGAACTCCGCGACGCTGCCGCCCACGAGAGCCGCGAGCGCGCGGAAGAAGAGATGGGGGACCTGCTCTTCTCCATCGCCAACCTCGCGCGCAAGCTCGGCATCGAACCGGAGTCAGCGCTGAGGAAGGCCAACGAGAAGTTCACGGCCCGCTTCACCGCACTGGAGCAGGTCTTCGACGAGCGCGGTCAGTCCATCCACGACGCCACGCTCGACGAGATGGAGGACGTCTGGCAGGCGGTCAAGAACGCCTGACGATTTCGTGGCCTTCGTGCCCCCAAACGGCCGTCGGCCGGTGCCAGGCAGAAGCTTCTGTGGCCCCAACCGTTCCGGACCCAGTATGCATCCCGGCGCTTCACGCTCGCGGCTGTCACGACGCCGACGGCTGCTGGCACAAAGAACTCCAAGAACACTACGAACACGAAGAAGATCACTATCTCTTCGCTTTCTGCTCGCGATCCGGACAGCCGTGCTGAACCTCGCCAAGTCGAGCCCGATCGTCGACTTCACCCCATCCCACCCGAAGGTTTCGCGTTCCTCGTGGCCTTCGTGGCCCCCAAACGGCCGTCTGCCCGTGACAGGCGGAAGCGGCTGTCGCCCCAACCAGTTCCGCGTCCAACCTGCATCCGGTGCGCTCTACGCTCGCGGCTGTCACGAAGCCGACGGCTGCTGGCACAAAGAACACCAAGAACACTACGAACACGAAGAAGATCACTATCTCTTGGCTTTCTGCTCGCGATCCGGACAGTGCTGAACCTCGCCAAGTCGAAGCCCGATCGTCGACTTCACCCGATCCCACCCGAAGGTTTCGCGTTCTTCGTGGCCTTCGTGCCCAACGGCCGTTGGCAGCGTGACAGGTCGAGCGGCTGTCGCCCCAACCAGTTCCGCGTCCAGCCTGCATCCGGTGCGCTTTACGCTCGCGGCTGTCACGAAGCCGACGGCTGCTGGCACGATGAACACCAAGAACACGACGAACATGAAGAAGATCACTATCTCTTAGCTTTCTGCTCGTGATCCGGACAGTCGTGCTGATCCTTGCAAGTAGAAGCACGGTCGTCGACGTCGCCCGAGCCAAACCCAAAGGCTTCGTGTTCCCCCTCGTGTCCTTCGTGTTCTTAGTGGCCCTCGTGCCCAGCAACCGTCGGCTTCGTGACAGGTCGAGCGGCTGTCGACCCAACCAGTTCC
>DASWVN010000040.1:0-2049 GCA_036401215.1 Vicinamibacterales bacterium
CGGCGCCACTCAATCGATGCAGGATGTTCTCGACCATGATGATCGCCGCATCCACGAGCAGCCCGACGGCGATCGCGAGGCCACCGAGGGTCATCGTGTTGAGGCCGATGCCGAGTGGGTGCAGGAACAGTCCAGCGAGGGCGATCGACAGCGGAATCGTCAACGTCACGATCAGTGCGGCCCGCACGTTCCCGATCAGCAGCAGAATGACGAGCACGACGAAGACCCCGCCGACCATCACGGCCCGGCCCACGCCGCCAAGCGCCGAGTTCACCAGCTGCGACTGGTCGTACACGATCCGCAGCTGCACGCCCTTCGGCAGTGCCCGGCGGATGTCCTCGACCGCTTCGCGAATGCCTGTGGCGACCTGCACGGTGTCGGCGCCGAACTGCTTGATCACCCGCGCGCTGACGACTTCTCCCTTCAGGCGGTGAGCGATGCCGCGTCGAACCGCCGCGCCTTCCTGAATGTCGGCGACATCGCCCAGGAGCACGGGAACGTCGCCGCGCGTGGCGACGACCGTCCTGCGCAAGTCTTCGATGGTGTGCGCCCGGCCGAGCGCTCGCACCGTCCATTCGATCGCGCCCTGTGCGACGATGCCACCCGAGGCGTTGATGTTCGATTCTTCGACCGCATGCATCACTTCGTCGAGACTGATGCGGCGAGCCGACATCCGTTCGGGATCGAGTTGCACCTGAAACTGGCGAAGGTAGCCGCCAAGCCGTTCGACGGCCGCCACGCCGGGAACGGCCAGGAGGCGATTGTTCACTTCGAACTCCGCCAGATCGCGCAAGGCCATCAGATCGGCGGTTCCCGGTTCCGCTTCAAGCGTGAACTCGAAAATTTCGTTGAGACGACCGGTCAGGCTGGAGATGAGCGGCGGGTCGGTGCCTGGCGGCAGCTCCCCAGTCATCTGTGCAACGCGCTCGGCGACGAATTGACGAGAGCGGAAGTAGTCCGCGCTCGGCTCGAACTCGATCGTGACTTGCGAGACCCCAAGTTGTGAATTCGATCGCACACGACGGACATCCGGCAGACCGGCCAGTGCTACTTCGAGCGGAATCGCGATGGCCGTTTCGAGCTCCTCGGCTCCCATCGCCGGGTTTTGAGCAATGACATTGAACACAGGCGCGGAGAGGTCAGGAAACACGTCGCGCCGGAGGTCCTGCATCCAGAACGCCCCGATGACACTGCCGGCCGCCACGAGGAGCGCGGTCAGCAGCGGCGCATGAAACGACTCGCGGATCAGCCGGCTAATCATGGCAACCCTCAGTGTTCGTCATGGCCAGCCTCACCTCTCTCCGCTTGCGCCTTCAGCAGAAAGGCGCCATCAACCACGATCTGCTCGCCCGCGCGAAGGCCTGAGAGGACCTCGACTTCGCCCGCCAGGTCGCGTCCGCGACCGATCCGCCGAATCTCGAAGGTGCCGTTGCCTTTCGGCAGGAAGACGCACCATTCGTTGCGGACTCGTTGAACGGCGGCGACGGGGACACTCAGGATGGGAGCACCGGACGCACCAACAGGGAGCACGGCTGTCGCTGACATGCCCGGTCTCAGCACACCGCTCATGTTCTCCACGTCGATCCGGATGGGAACCGTTCGCGACTCAGATTCAACTGCCTGCCCGGCCAGCGCCACCTTGCCCTGGAAATCGCGACCCGGAAGCGCGGGAAAGACGATCCGCGCGGCGGCCCCGTTCTGAATCCGCACGGCGTCACGTTCGAATGCGTGAACCGTCAGCCAAAGTGTTGAGAGATCTCCGATGCGGAAGGCTGGTGTCGATGGGTCCAGCATCTGGCCGACAACCGCACGCCGTTCGATGACCGATCCACTGACGGGCGAACGCAGAACGAACGTGGACGCCGTTGCCTCGGCAGTGTCCGAGGATGGCGGCTCCACGCCGAACGCCCCAATAGCCGCACGCGCTGTTCGTAACCCGGCTCTCGCTTCGGCCGCCTGGGACTCGGCTTCCTGCACTTCCCGCAGCGGAACGATCTTCTCGGCGGCCAGACCTCGCTTGCGTTCGAGCGCGGCATCCGCAAGCTTCAC
>DASWVN010000041.1:0-1939 GCA_036401215.1 Vicinamibacterales bacterium
CTTGACCTCGATCACCGTCGTCTCGGTCCGTCCGAAGATCTCCGGCGTGTACATCTCCTCGGCGCGCGCGGGGGCCGTTCGGAAGGTCCCGGCGGTCGTGGCGCGGACGATGTAGCTGAACTCGTGGAGGCCTTCGCTCAGACGCGTGGCGAAGAGCTGGATTCGATCATCGTGGCGCTCGACATGATCGAAGCCGCCGCTGCGGAACCAGTTCACCCAGTCAGTGCCCTCCTGGATGTCGCGCTCGTTGCGCTGGCGATCCTGCTGCGCCTTGAGATCCCCGGCCGTCGTCGCGAACCACGACTCGACGGCTTCGAAGCCGGCCGGCAGCGGATCCGTGACCGCGACGAAGCGGCGCTCCTTCGACAGCCTGAACGTCAGCGTGACGCGGACGAGATCGCCGGCGGCGTAGCTGGTCGAAGCCGGACGCGCACCGCTTTCGACGAATGGTTCGTAGCGGCGCTCCACCGTGAACCCGTTGTCGAGCCCGTCCTGGAAGAGCGCGGCCACCGCGTAGCGCAGGCGGGTCGTGTAGAAGAGCGTGCCGGTCCCCTCGCGAGTGAACGTCAGCGGAAGTTCGGCGCCGGCGGGGCCGGCTGACAGGACCTCTGGCATCGGCACCGTCGTCACGGCTGATTCGGTTGAGCGTCCACGGAACGCTTCGCGCGCAAGCTCCTGACTGCCGAGTCGCACGACCGCGGTGAAGTCAGGCGCCGTCGGCTCGTAGCGTCGGTAGTAGTTCACCAGCGCCTCCATCGCGTGCGCGTTCTCCTGCGTGTTGCCCCAGCGGCCGTCCTTCCGCACGTTCATCAGCCACCGGACCATCGACACCACACTCGAGGGCGCCTCGGCCCCGGCGGGACCCGCGGCCGCGGCCGCGTTCGATCCGACGAGCGAGTTCAACACGATCGCGGTCGAGCGGACGTTGGAGTTCCAGAACCACAACAGATACGGATCCGAAAGCTCCTCGACATGCGATGCGCCGGCCTCCGGCAGGATCGCGTTGTTCATCCGCCGGCGCAGGTCCTCGACACGCGCACCCGTCGTCTCACCGCGCGCCATCAGCGCGTCGTGCAGGTAGGCGATGGCGAACACCGGCATGCGGTCGCGGTAGCCGTAGAGCCGGGTCAGGTTGGAATCCTGGTTGCGTCCGCCTTCGACCAGCACCTTCACCGCAAACGCCTGCCACGCCGTATATGCGGGCCACCAGCCTTCGTTGACCGGCGGCTTCGCCGCCAGCTCCCGCTCGAGATACGAGTAAGCGCGATCGAGCACGCCGCGATCGACGTCGTACTTCAAGTTGGTTGCGACCTTGAACACGTGCAGCAGATATGCCGTGAGATAGGGAGATGTGGACCAGCACGCGCCCGGCCAGTACGAGAACCCGCCGTTCGAACACTGGAAGCGCTCCAGTTCCTTCAGCGTGCTCTGCGCCGCCGGACGCATCTGCGAGGTGTCCATGCCTGGCAGCGAGAAGGCGTCGCCGAGATCCGCCGCCAGCACCAGCGCGAGCGCGCGGGATCCTTTCTGCTCCGAGCAGCCGTAGGGATACTCGACCAGATACCGCGCACCTTCCCCCAGCCCGACGAGCGCCGTCGACGCGACCTCGACGTGCAGTCCGCCGAAGCCGGGAACCACGTCTTTCGGAATCGTGATGGTCTCGCTCGCGCTCGTCGCTCCACCGGCCGCAGAGCCGTAAGCCGCCACGGTCTCCGGCGAGGCCAGCACTTCGACCGGGATCACGTCCTCGAACGCATCGGTCTCGTCACCCAGCTTCACTGTCATCTGCACGCGTGCGCGCCCGATGGTCTTTCCCGCGCCACTGAACCGGACTTCCACGTTGCCGCCCGGCGCAACCTGCACGCGCTGCTCGGTCGCTCCACTGAGTTCGAGCACCCCCGGATCCAGCGACTTCATGGTCACGACCGCCTCGCCGCCG
>DASWVN010000042.1:0-8490 GCA_036401215.1 Vicinamibacterales bacterium
GCGCCGGGCGGCTCTGACGACAGCCGTGCGTTCGAATACCGCCGCGGGCCATGATTGACTGAGGTTGCCGCCACCGGCGATGACGACGCCGTCGCTCTCGGCGATCGCGCTCAACGACGTACGCCATTCCGCGGGAGCCGAGACGGACCACTGATCGGGCCGCGCCTGCAGCACGCGGTCCATTTCGGCCAGGCGCGCCTCGCGTTCGGCCGGACCGGCGCAATCATCGAACGTCAGCCGCGGCGTTGCACGGATGTCCCATTGAGCTGACGAGCGCGACGGATCGAGGGACATGACCGTCCACTCGACCGCGACGTGACTCTGTCCTGCCGTCTCGATGAGTCCCTGCAGCATCGCCTCGTCGCCGACGTGGTAAGCCGCGCCGGAACCGACATCGCCAACGGCGACCAGCCGGAGCGGCGAGCGGGGATCGGCGTTCACGTTTCTTCGTCTCCGGCGTGCATCGGTGTGGAGCTGAGAGAAGACCGGATGCTCAATTCGCCTCGGTGACCGGGAGTGGAAGGAGAGCCAGCGACTTGCGGCCGGGCGTCGTGTTGGACGACGCCCGAGATTGTAGCAAACGGTACCGGATCGACGCGATCATGACCGCGGTCTCGGACCTTCGACATCGTCAAAACAGCGTCCACGCTCCAGGATCGTCGCGATCCTCCGCGGCGGGGACGTGCGGTCCCAGCCCATATCCGATCGGCAGGCGCGTCGCCTTCGGATCCGCGCCGGTGTGGCGCGCGTCGATCAGCACTCGGTCGCCCCGCACGGCGCTGCGCTGCACCCCGAACCCGATGTCCTCGATCATCTGGTGCAGGCAGGTCGACGTGAACCCCCAGAAGTTGCTGCGGTCCGCGTTCGGCTGTCCCTGGCCCGGGAACCGGCGCGTGTCGGCGATGAATCGCATCAACGGCTCGGCGGCGACCGCCGGCGGCAGGAGCGCGTCGATGCAGTAGCACTCGACGATGAGCCGGTCCGAACTCATGGCGGCACAGGTGGCGAGGGCGCGATACGGATCGGGCGTGTGGTAGAGCAGCCCCATCGCGAGCACGACGTCGAACCGTCCATAGTCGCCAGGCCGGAGGTCCAGCACGTTGACGTGATGGTGCTCGATATCCGTCAACCCGTTGATGTGTTGCGCCAGACCGAATCCGGAGTTGTCACGATGGCGCACGTCGAACGCCACGACGCGCGCTCCCCGCTTTCTCGCCTCGAAGCTGAAGAAGCCGGAGGACGCCCCGACATCAGCCAGCGAGAGGCCGCTCATGTCGGACGGCAGCGCGAGTTCTTCCCAGATGCCGGAAGGATTGTAGGCGCCCTGCGTTCTCACACCCGGAACGATCTCGAATTCGTGGTGCCAGGATTTCTCGCGGATCAGCCGCTGGGCGACGTCAGTAGGAACCATGATTCATTGTGCTTCGGGCTGCGCGATGCCGGCGCCCTCGACGGCCAGTCGCAGCCACAGAGCGTACCCGACGTCTTCGGACCAGTAGTAACGCGGCACCGTGGCGCTGAGGTCGTTGTGATAGAGCAGCGGCGGGTGCTGCCGCATGATGGCGAACTGGTCCTTCGCGATCTCGTGCAGCACCGCCTCGATGGCGTCGGGATCCGGCTGTGGACCGTCGGGCCGCGAGAGCTGCGACAGCATCTGCGCCACCGACATCCAGATCTCCTGCCCGGGCACGCCGGTGCGCATCCGCGTCTCGGGCAGATCCAGCGAACAGCCGGCGCGCTCGAGGTCGGTCGTGCGCAGCAGCGGCACCAGCGGGGCCACCCGGTAGTAGACCCACGCATCGGTCTGGTCGATTTGGCTTCGCACGGCCTCGCAGAGTGCGCGGGCGGCTGCAGGCCGCTCCGTGGCGAGCAGTTGCAGCAGGTGCATCTGGATCGTGAGGTCGGCCGGGTTCGGGTCTTCGCCCGGATCGAGGCACTGATACGCGTCTCGCGGCGCCAGCCAGGTGCGGTACAGGCCGTCGGGACGGCGATACGTCTCGATGGTGGAGAGGGCGGCTGACAGCGACTCGCGGTTTTCAGGCGGGGCGATCCGCCAGACGAGCGCCGTGTCGTCGGTGTCCGGGGTGATCTTGCAGCCGAGTCTTCCGATGACGGGACCTTCCGGCAGTCCGTGATACCGCACCAGTCCGGTCGCCTCGATTTGCGCGGTCAGATGCTGACGCGCTCGCTCCACGCTTTCGCCAAGCGTCGCGTCGGCAACGGGCTCGAGCAGGTCCACGAGCAGCGAGGTGAGATACGTGTTCATCTCGGGCTCTGGTTTCCCGAATCGCGTCGCGGTCGTGAAGTCGGTGAGCCAGTATCCTGCCGCCTGCTGGTGTGTGCGGATCCGCGCGACCGCCGTCCGGAAGCCCGCGTGCAGGTCCCGCTCGGGCGCCCGGACGGTCAGCGTGCGGTTGCCCAGGAAATAGGTTTCTCCCTTTTCGGACGCCCAGAGGTGAAGCGAGACGCGGTGCTCACCCGACGACAGCGCGGCCGTGTCGATCGGAATACGCCAGCCGGAAGCGGCAGCGCCGGGGAACACCCGACGGACATCGGGGCGGTCGACGAACGTGCGGACGGCAATCGGAGGACCGCCGTCGATGCTGAGGCCGACCTGCAGGGGTGTGGCACGGCCGGCGAGCGCCCAGCCCGTCGCGACCACCTCGTCGCCCGCAATGACGACGTCGGTGTAGCGGTCGCCGACGGCGAACGCATCCACGGTGCCGCGCATTTCGGACAACAGTTCCGGAGGGGCGATGCCGTGCGAGAGTCCGGCGATGAACGGTGCGTTGCGCCACTCCCACGCCGGCAGGAGTTCCTTCTTGCCCACGGGCGCCGCGAAGATCGGCAGATCGGTCACGCTGGTGTAGGTGAACGCGCCGATCGCTTCGATCGCGATCGCCACGGCCACGGTTGCCACGAAGCCGGCGCGGGCGTAGCGGCCGAGCGCCACGACAATCGGCACCAGCATCCAGATGAGCATCGGTGTGAGGTCGGTCAGGAAGCGCGGCCCCCACGAGAGACCCGCCCGCCAGTCCGTCATGGCGTAGCCCAGGATCTGCGCGAGAACACCGAGCCCCATCGCCAGCGTGAGGCCGCGCTCGGCGCGGCTGCCGGGCAGAGATCGCCACGCGAGCGCAAGGAACAGGAAGAACGGCGAGAACACCAGGAGCCCGCGCGTGGGACTGACGAGCAGGCCGGCGATCCCCCGCTTCACCCACCAGAGATCGGTTCGCATGAAGCTGAGATCGCCGAGCAGAGAGTATCCGCCGCCGGCCGCGCCGACGACCGTGACGTTGTAGAACAGCACCAGCGCAACCGGCACTATCGAGGCGATGACGAACAACGGCGCACGCCTGCCGGCCCAGAAGAGACCGTACGCGCCCAATGCGGCCGCGAGCACGGCATCCGGCGGACGGTTGCCGACGATGAGCCCGCAGAAGAGTCCCGCCGCGATCATCCTCGGTACCGTGGGCGGCGCCGTGAGGCAGAACATGACGCCGACGATCAGCAGCTGCGCCATCCCGTGTTGCCAGAGCGCCTGACTGCTGATGACCCAGGTGCTGGTGCCGAAGGCATAGGCCACGGTGAGCAGCACGGCGATGCGTGTGTCAGCGCGGCGGCGCAGGACCAGGAACAGGAGCGCGGCGGAGAGCGCCGCGATCAAGGAGGCGCTGAGCTTTTCCATGACGCGGCCGACATGATCGAGCCGTGCATCGGTCCACCCCGTCCGATTGACGTGAACGACCGCCGGGACATACAGCGGAGAGATGAGTACCGGCAGCACGATGGAATACAGCGAGACGCGATGACCGTCGGAGGTCGGAAGCATCCAGAAGGCCCCTTCGAGTTTCTGCGGGTCTTCCGGCAGCTTCCGTCCCTGAGCAGTGACCGTCGCGATCGGGTCGAGCACGAGCGTGCCGTGCTCGAGGATCGCAAACGGCAGGTAGCGCGCCGGGATTGCATCGCCGGCACTGATCGCGCGGCCGTTCGCGTTGTACAGGAGCAGGCAGCAGATCCCGATGATCAGGCTGGTTCGCAGATCGCGCCAGTGACCCGGATGCCGTCGAGCAGAGGGACTGTCTCCGGCGGTCGCCGCGTCCGCAACCGGACGATCGTCGTGGACTCGCGTGTGTGTCATGTTCCCGCCAGCAGGAGAGTCGTCACCATGGCCACGCCGATGATCGCGTAGAGCGCGCGATACCGTGTCTGCAGTCGCGTGACGCTCGTCGTCGTGAGGCCGTCGGCCAGGGCCTGGAGCGACCAGCGCAGCTGAAATGGATACAGCAGGACCACCGCGCCAAGCGCGAGGGGCACCGTGCCGTTCACGGCCAGCACGAAGAGGTGCGCGTGAGCCAGCCCGAACAGCACCAGACCGGCGGCGAACGTCCGGCGGGGTCCGAAGCTGACCGCGTTGGTGCTGATGGTGTTCAGGGCGTCCGCCCTGTAGTCGCGAAGTTCCTGCATCAAGTGGCCGGCCGCGAAGGTCAGGCCGAAGAAGAGGGACGTGACGAGGGCACGACGGTCGATCGCGCTGCCCACGCTGTAGCCGAGAAGGAAGTGCAGGACGCCTCCCGCCAGATGCGCCGCGGAACTGAGCACCGGCCGTCCTTTCCAGTTGAATCGCGGGAGCGAGTACAGGGCGCTCAGCGCCGCAATCCCGGTCGCCAGGCAGACGACGACGAAACCGAGTTGACTGAAGAGGACCAGGCTCAGGACGAAGAGCCCGGCCGTCAGCGTTCCCATTTCGTCCGGCGCGACACCCCTGATCGTGAAGACGCTGGCGAGTCTGTTCGGGTCGCGGCGGTCAGCCGGCAGGTTGGCCCAGTCGTTGAGCGCGAAGATGTGTGCGACCAGGCACACATTCGCGATGATCAGGATGGCGAGCGGAACGACGTGCTCGACGATCGCGGGACCGAGCGCCAGAACGGCGCCGAGCAACGGCGAACCCTGGAGCACCAGGATTTCGTGGGCGCGCAGACTGGAGACGTAGCGCGCGGCCTGAAGCCTCCCACGCGAGGCGGGGAACGACGACGAAAGCATCCGGGGAAAATCTCATGATAACCGTGACGAGGCGCGATGAGAATAGGCCGCGGGTGGGCAAGTGTTGCGCGTCACCAGCCACTGTCAGCGTGGCGTGTGCCGCAGCTCACGGCGCCTTGATTTCTTCACTCGTGTCGACCGTGAAGCGCCGGAAGTTGGAGTAGGTGGCCTGCGCTCTCAGGCCGGCGGGGCCGACGAAGTACTCCTCGTCCATCGTCAAGGGCATCCAGACTTTGAGCCGTTCGTCGATTCCGTACGAGACCCGCGTCAGAATCCGCACCCGCAGGCGGGTATCGCCCGTCTCGAATCCCAGCTCGCTGCGCGCGATCGCTCCGCTCTCGGGATCGATCCAGAACCGTCCGTTCGCTGCCGCGTCGTCGGTCGAGGCTATGATCCGCGGCATGCCGCGTTCCTGGAAGGTCAGCTCGACGTATGTTCTGCCGTCGATGCGGCGGGTGCCACTCAGCCGGAACGTCGAGCGGGGCTGGTTCGAGCCGCGGAGGAATCGCAGCGGCGTAAACGGCATGTTGGTCGTCCGGTTCACGTCGTAGCGCCCGATCGGGAGGTTGTACCGCGCGCTCTCGCTCACGATGCGGCGCGCCTGCGCGAAGCGATCGGGATGGGGGTTCTGGAACAGGGTCATGAGCCGTTCGTCGCGATCGCGCACCGGCCGCCCGTCCACTTCGAAGACGTCCCGAAAGCCAACCCACCCGGCGTCCGGATCGCCAATGACCAGCACGTCCGACCGAAGCGTCCTGATGGTGTCGACACCTCTGAAGGTCGCGATCTGGCGATAGGCTTCCTCCGAGACAACCGCCGGCGACTCACGCTCGAAGGCGGCGATGAAGGCAGCCGTCTTCCGGAGGATCTCGTCGAGGTCGCTCTGCGGCTGCGCACGTCCGCCCCCCAAAACCGCGAACATACTCATCGAGGCTGCGACTGCCAGTCTGACCATTCCGATCCCTCCCTGTCCGGGCGTTCAGCCCGTCGGGTTCAACGACTCGTACGTTATGTACCCGCGTGGTCGCACGCGCTACTCGCCCCCTCCCCCTGACGGCGGCGTCGGGCGCGACGGCGGCGACGAGGACGGCATCGCGCGCGCGCGCTCGATGCGCAGGAGCGCGTCCTCGAGGTGGATCCGCGTCATGCGATCGGCGACCCCCTTCTTCAGTGCCGTCCGGATCTCCTCTTCGAGCAGCCGAAGCTGGTCGCGCACCAGCGGACGAATGTCGGACTGCGCGATGTGCAGATCGGCGTTGAGCGGCGGATCGTCGTTCCGGCTGACGCGCAGGTTGCCCGAGCCCGGCGGCTGCCAGCCGGGTGTGGACGCTTCGTGCAGCAGGTGGTGCGCCTGATCGAGGAAGGCCCGCTGCAGGTTGCGACGGTAGGTGTCGATCGGCGCGTTGTTCCTGATCTCGCGCCACACCATCTCGCGCGCGTCGTCCAGCATCTCGGCCGGCCGGTACGTCTTGTCGCCGAGGAAGGCTTCGTGCTCGATCATGCGCGTTAGCCGCGCGTGATTGAGCAGCCGCTGGACGGCGAGCGCCTGGTAGGCACGGATGCGCTCGACGGCGCCGGCGTGCTCGATGCGGCGCAGCATGTCCATGTCGAGCGCCCACGTGGGCGTCTGCAGCACGTGCTCGTCGATGAAGCGCATCGCCTTCTTCTGGTAGTCGGGCGCGATCGGCGTGTAGACCGGGCCCTCCTCGCCGAACCGCTTGTGGTGCGTCCACGACCCGCCCACGGCGGCGGCCGCGTGCTCGGCGTAGCGGTTCCACTGCGTGAGGTTCTGGAGATAGTGCGTCTCCAGCTCGTAGTAGTCGTCTCCCTCTTCGAGCAGCCAGTTCATCAGATTCTGTGTGGCCGTCCGCAGGTTCTTCATCCCGTAAACCGCCGCTTCGACCGGATCGTCTGAAATCCCCTCGGTCATGCGGTACGGGTCCCACTCGACGTCCATGCCGAACTGCGCCGAGCCGAAGCGGAACCACGGCTCGTGCGCGCGCTCGACGATCCAGCGGCTCAGCGTCGGCACTTCCGCTTCGGGCGTCTTTGCCTCCGGGATCGGACGGTAGCCCCAGTACACGGCGAACTTGTCCCAGACGCCGATGCGCCGCTCAGGCGGGACGTTGTCGCCTGGCTGCGCGACGTAGTTGTAGCGAGTGCGCCCAACCGACGAGGCCGAGTGCCCCATCTTCTTCACGAAATCCGGATCGCGGATCGACTCCACCGGATACACGAAGTTGGCGCGCTGGTTGTGTGGAAGGCCGACCGAGTGCGCGGTCTCGTGCGAGATGACGTAGCGGAGCGCCTCACCCATGTCCTCGACCGACAGCTCGCTCGTCTGGAAGTTGGGATTCGCGGTCGCGATCTGCGACACCAGCCACCAGCGCAGACGTTCCATCAGCCCGTGATACATGTTCGTGTGCGCGCGGATCACCTCGCCCGAGCGCGGATCGATCACGTCGCCGCCGGAGTTGGCCGAGCGGGTCGGGCTCGCCACGTAGCGGACGACCGAGTAGCGCGCGTCCAGCAGGCTGAACTCGGGATCCTCTTCTTCAGTCGGCGCGACGCGGACCTCCATCGCGTCCTTGAAGCCGGCCAGCTCGAACGCGGCGTTCCACTCGAGGATCCCTTCGCGGAAGTACGGGATCCACTCCTTCGGCGTCGCCGGATCGATGTACCAGACCCATTTCTTCACCGGCTCGACCAGCTCACCGCGCGCCCACGCCTCCGGATCCGAAGGCTCGAGCCGGTAGCGATGGATCATCCGCTGCGGCCGCACGCCCTGGTAGTCGCTCGAATAGTCGGTTCGCGCGCTGGAGAGGAAGCCGACCCGTTCGTCGTACAGGCGCGGCATCATCGGCTCTTCCGGCAGCAGGATCATCGAGTGATTCACCTCGAAGCTGAGCGACCCTCCGCGCGCGTTCGACGGCGCCTGGTCCGCCGCATAGGTGCGGACGACGCGCACTTCGACGTTGATGGGGAAGCTGCGCGCCCATTCGAGCCAGCTCCGCGCACGGTCGTAGGCGCGGACGCCGAGCTGCGTCCGCCGCCCGCGCGGCAGCGAGAACGCCGGCGTATCGGCCATGTACATGTCGGTCACGTCCACGACCGACGAGGCCTTGCCGCGCGCGGCGATCGGCAGTGCCTGCAGGACCGCAGGGAAGTTCGAGTTGGCGACCGCCAGCGCCAGCGGCGTGCCTTCGTCAGCGGTGGTCCGGTGCGACATCGCGCGCAGCAGGATGCGGTTCTCGCGGCGCTCCCAGCGCACGACGATGTTCGGCGCCATGGTGGCGCCGCCGTCGGCGAGGCCGTCCTGCGTGCGGGCGTAGCGGCTCATGATGAGCATGTCGCGCCCGAGCATCGCGTCCGGGATCTCGAACAGGAGCCGGTCGCCGACGCGGTGCACGTCGAACAGACCGGTGTCGGTCCTGGCGCCGGACGTGA
>DASWVN010000043.1:0-7651 GCA_036401215.1 Vicinamibacterales bacterium
GGCGAGCCGCGAGGAGGGCCTCGGTTTTTCCCCGCTCGAAGCGCTGGCCTGCGGTGTGCCGGTGATCGCCAGCGCGGTCGGCGGGCTGAAGGACACGATCCGCGAGGGGGAGACCGGCTGGCAGGTGCCGGTGGGGGACGCCGACGCGTTGGCGCGTGCCATCGCCCGGGTCCTCGACGATCCCGAGGAAGCGTCACGCCGGACTATCGAAGGGGCGCAGCGCGTGGACCGCCTCTATGAACGCCAGGTCGTGTTCGATGCGCTGATCGAACGGCTGCGGCGTGTCCGAGATGTAGCACCGAGCAGCAGCGCCCGCGAAGCGGCGGCGCCGGGCGCCAAGTAGCGGAATGCTGACGCTCGATACCCTGCGCGTCGCCATCGTTGCGGACTTGCTCGAAGAGGGTTGGCCGAGCATGGACCTCGTGGCCGACATGCTGATGTCGCACGTGGCCGGCGGCGCGTCGTTCACGCCGACCCTGATGCGCCCTCGCTTCGCGCCGGCGAACGGCGATGGACACGAAACGCTCCCGACGTACCGGCGGATCGCATACCGGTTCTGGAGCTATCCGCGCTGGCTGCGTCGGCAATCGCCCGCCGACGTCTATCACATCGTGGATCACAGTTACGCGCACCTCGCGCACCAGCTGCCGGCCGGTCGCGTGGTGGTCACGTGCCACGACACCGATGCGTTCCGCTCGCTCCAGCCGCAGGCGGACCGTGAATCGGTGCTGCCGCGATGGCTCGTCAAACGCGTGCTTCGCGGATTGCAGCGCGCCGCGGTCGTGGCTTGTGTCAGCGAGGTGACGCGTGCCGAACTCGTCGGCCAGGGCCTGGTCCCGATCGAGAAGACGACGGTGTTGCCGGTCGGCGTGCATCCGGATTGCACCCCTTCGCCCGAACGCGATGCTGAGAGCACTGCGGCGAGGCTCACGGGACGGACCACGACGTCGGACCTGCTGCATGTCGGAAGCACCATCCCGCGCAAAAGAATCGATGTCCTGCTCGAGACGCTTGCGCTCGTGGCAAAGACGCGGCCGGACGTCCGCCTTTGGCGCGTGGGCGGAGCGTTCACACCGGAGCAGGCGAGGCGCGCGCGTGAGCTGGGGGTTGCGAACCGGATCGTCGTGCTGCCGTTCGTCTCGAGAAGTGTCCTTGCCGCTCTCTACCGCCGTGCCGCGCTCGTGCTGCTGCCGTCGGAGCGCGAAGGGTTCGGCCTTCCGTTGATCGAAGGGATGGCCTGCGGAACACCAGTGCTCTGCACCGACCTTCCGGTGCTGCGCGAAGTCGGCGGCGACGCGGCGGAGTATTGCCCCCTGGGTGAACCGTCTGTGTGGGCCGTGCGCGTCACCTCGCTCCTGCGCGAGCGGGAGAGCCGTCCGGACCTCTGGGAGGGCCGCCGTGCCGCGGGGTTAGCCCGTGCGGCGGCGTTCACGTGGACGCGCTATGCCGAGGCGATGCAGGACATCTACGAGCGCATCGCCATGGAACCAGTTCGATGACCGCAGCCCCGCGAATCTCCGTATTGCACGTCGGCAAGTACTATCCTCCGGCACCTGGTGGAATGGAACGGGTCGTCCAGTTGCTGTGCGAAGGCGAGCAGCCGACGACCGACAGCCGCGTCCTCGTGGCCAACACCGGCGCGCGCACCGTCCGCGAACGGTGGCGCGGGGTGGAGGTGACGCGCGTGTCGGCCCTTGCGTCCATCGGATCCGTCGGCGTGTGTCCGGCCTTTCCGCTCGAGATGTGGAGGGCCAGACGAGACGTCACCGTGCTCCACGAGCCGAATCCGCTGGCGCTCGTCGCCGATTGGGCGAGCGCGCAGACGGGGCCTCTCGTCGTGTGGTTTCACAGCGAGGTGCTCCGGCCGCAGTGGAAATACCGGCTGATGTATCGTCCTTTCCTCCGGCGCGTGCTGCGCCGGGCCAGCCGGATCGTGGTCTCTTCGCCGAATCTCGCGGCGCACGCGGCCGAACTGCAGGACTTCCGCGAGAAATGCGTCGTAATCCCCTTCGGGATCGACACCGATCGCCTGGCGCGAACGCCCGCGATCGATGCGAAGGTGCGCGAGATCTCGGATCGCTTTCCCTCACCTCGATTCCTGTTCGTCGGACGCCTCGTGCCGTACAAAGGGGTCGACGTCCTGATCGATGCGATGCGTGACGTGGACGGCACCGCCCTGATCGTGGGTGACGGGCCGATGCGTGTGCCGCTCGAGGACCGGCGAGGTCCTCGTGTTCACTTTCTGGGACATCTCAGCGATGAGAACGTCGTCGCCCACCTCCACGCGTGCGACGTCTTCGTGCTGCCGTCCGTCACGCGTGCGGAAACGTTCGGCGTCGTACAGCTCGAAGCGATGGCTTGCGGCAAGCCCGTGATCAGCACGAACCTGCCGACCGGAGTGCCGTGGGTGAACCGCCATCATGAAACCGGCCACGTCGTCGAACCCGGCGACGCGAGTGGTCTCGCGGCAGCGCTCTCCGAACTCGCGAAGGATGGCGATTTGCGCCGGCGCCTGGGTGCTCAGGCCCGCATCAGGGTGCAGGAACAGTTCACGCTCGAGCGGATGACCGCCGCGTCGTCAGCGCTTTATCGCGAGGTGCTCTTCGAGAGCGGTGCGCTCGTCGAGCCCGTCGGCGTATGATTTCAGTTCATGCCTGAGAGTCCGACCGCTACTCGCGCGCACGACGTCATCGTCGTGGGCGGCGGCCCCGCTGGCCTGTACGCGGCCCATCTTCTGGCGCGGAACGGTTACGACGTCGCCCTGTTCGAGGAACACGAACGGCCGGGCGAGCCCGTGCACTGCACGGGGGTGCTCGCCGCCGAGGCGTACGACGAACTCGACATCCCGCGCGAGGCGATTCTCAACACGCTCTCGTGCGTGAAGTTCTTCGCGCCGTCCGGCGAGATCGTCAGCTACACGACGCCCGAACTCGAAGCGCTCGTGATCGATCGGCGTGTGTTCGACGATCACCTGCACACGCGTGCCGCGGCGGCCGGTGTCACCATCGCGACCGGGGTCCGCGCCATAGACATCGCCCTGGGACAGAAGGAAGTCACGGTGACGTTCGCGGACGGATCTGCGGTCCGAGGCCGCGCCTGCATCCTCGCGTGCGGCGCAAACTACAGCTTTCAGCGGCGGCTCGGTCTCGGGATGCCGGCCGCATACCTCCAGTCCGCGCAGGTCGAGTGGCCGGCGACGACGTTCGAGGACGTCGAGGTCCACTTCGGCCATGCGGTCGCGCCGCGCGGTTTTGCCTGGGCCGTGCCGGTCCGCCGCGGAACGTCGTGTTTTGCGCGGATCGGCCTGATGTGCGACGAGAACTCGGCGAGACACTTCAGGTATTTCGTGGAGCAGATCGGCGAACGACTCGGCATCGACGTGCATGCCGGCCTCCCTTCGGAGCCGCGGCAGAAGATGCTGCCGCTCGCGCCGATCCCGCGGACGTACGCGAATCGGCTCCTCGCGGTCGGAGATGCGGCCGGGCTCGTGAAGGCCACGACGGGCGGCGGCATCTACTACAGCCTGCTCAGTGCCGGTCTCGCCGCCGAAATCATGATCGACGGCCTGTCGAACGACACGCTCGACGAGATGCACCTGTCGCGCTATCAGCGCGCGTGGCAGAAGCGCCTCGGACCTGAACTCGACGCGCAGCTTTCGCTGCGTCTGCTCGCCGACTGCCTTTCCGACGAAGAGATCGACACGCTCTTCGAGCTGGCCCGAACCGATGGTGTGATGCCGATCGTCCGCCGCACCGCGAAGTTCAACCGGCACCGCGATCTGATCCTGTCGCTCTTCAAGCACCCCCCGGTCCGCCGGATCCTCTTCGCGCGCCTGACCGGCCGCTCCGTCGCCGCGCTGTAAAAAAGGGGACAGTCACCTTTTCGCTAAGTCGTTGATTCCATTGGGGCAGTGAGTGTCGCCCCACGGGCGGCCTTGAAGGCCGGCCCGGCGAAACCGATTACCAAATTGATGGTCTCCGCCGTCGTTGCGGTCATTGCCTGGGGCGCCCTGGCCTTCGGTGCCGTGTATCCCTGGGCGTTTGCGCCGCTGTTGATTGCCTGCGCGGCGATCGGCGCGGCCGGGATCGTCGTGTACCGATCGCGCCGGCTGGACCGGGCAACGCGGGTCGCGACTCTCGCGATCCTGCCGGTGCTCGCCGCGGCGTGCCTCCAGTTGATTCCGCTCCCTGCGCACGTGCTCGCCGCTGTCAGTCCGGGGACGCACGAGTTCCTCACGAACTTCGATTTCGCGTACGCGCTTGGCGCCGACGCCGGATCGATATGGCACCCGATCTCGCTGGCGCCGGTGTCGACCGCCCTCGGCATCGCGTTCCTGGCGGCCTTCACGCTCTTTCTCGCGGGGCTCGCGCGAGGACTGTCGCCTTCGCGTGTTCGGACGCTCGCGGCGGCCCTCGTCGGCTTCGGAGCGGTGCTGGCGCTCGTGGGGATCGTTCAGCGGGCCGTGATCGGCGATCACGCCTGGGGCGGCATGAAGATCTACGGCTTCTGGACGCCGCAGAACCTGCTCACCACACCCTTCGGCCCCTACATCAACAAGAACCACTTCGCCGGCTGGATGCTCATGGCCATCCCGCTGGCCGTGGGTTTTGCCATCGGTCGAGCGGAGCATGCCGCGCGGCATCTCCACGGCGGATGGCGGTCGATGCTGTCGTGGCTGTCGTCTCCCGAGGGTGGACGGCTTCAGATGATCGTCATCGCGGCGGTGACGATGGGTGCGTCGTTGCTGCTGACGAGGTCCCGTTCGGGTGTCGTCTGCCTGCTCTTCTCGATGCTCCTCTTCAGCGCCGCGGCACGCCGGCGCTTCGGCTCCACCCGGGCAGGGTGGACCGCTTTCGCATCGCTCGCGGCGATGGTCGTCGTCGTCTTTGCGCTCGCGGGCGCGGAACTCACCGCCCGCATCGCCACCCGCATGGACGCCGTGGAGCTGCGCAAGAACATCTGGAGCGACAGCGCGAGGATCATCCGCGATTTCCCGATCGCCGGCACCGGCCTCAACACGTTCGGCACGGCGATGATCAGGTATCAGTCCGCCCAGCGCGATCAGCACTTCCAGGAGGCGCACAACGACTACCTGCAGGTCGTCGTCGAGGGTGGACTGCTGGTCGCCGTCCCGGCGGCGATCGCGTTGCTGTTGATGGTTCGTGCGGTTCGCCGCCGTTTCGAGGCGGGAGAGGACGACAGCCGCACGCATTGGATCAGGACTGGCGCCGCGATCGGACTGCTGTCGATCGCGCTCCAGTCCGCCGTCGAGTTCAGCCTCCAGATGCCCGGCAACGCCGCGATGTTCGTGGTACTGCTGGCGATTGCGCTGCACGAACCGAGGACCCATGCCTGACGTAATGCTGGCCCTCGGACGCATGCTTGCCGGCGCGGAGTCGTGGAACGAGGTCCCGCCGGAGGTCGCCGCTCAACTGGCGACGGCTGCCGAGGATCACGGCGTCTCCGCGCTGTTGTGGAGTGCGCTTGCCGGCGTGGATGGCGCTGACGCTCTCCGCCAACAGCTCACTCCGACTGCACGGGCCGCGGTCGCGCGGGAAGTCTTCGTGCACCAGGACCTTCGGACGATCACCGAAGCGCTCGCAGCGGACGGGATTCACGCGCTCGTCGTCAAGGGATCGGCGCTCGCGTACACCTGCTATCCGCAGCCGTGGCTGCGGCCGCGGACGGACACCGACCTCCTCGTGCCGCTGGAGCAGGTGACCGCCGCGGCACGGGTGCTCCGGCAATGTGGGTACACGCGCAGTGACGCAACCAACACCGGTTCGCTGGTCAGCCACCAGGTATCGTTCGAGCGCGAGGACGACGCGGGTGTTGGTCACGTGATCGATCTGCACTGGAAGCTCGCCAATCCGCGGATCGTTGCCGACACGCTGCGCTTCGACGATCTCTGGCCATCCTCTCGATCCGCGCCGGACCTTGGCAGCGCGGCCCGCGTGCCGGGCGTCGTCGGCAGTCTGGCGATTGCGTGCGTGCATCGTCTCGCCCACCACCAGGGTCACGATCGTCTCGTGTGGCTCTACGACATTCACCTCCTTGCCGCGTCCTTGAGCGACGACGGCTGGGAGGAGATGCGCGACTTTGCCCGTTCGCGCGAGATCGCAGGGCTCTGTCTGGACGGACTCCGTGCGGCTCGAGCCGCTCTCGGTTGCGAGCTGCCCGCCGACATCGAAGCGGCGCTCGACGAAGCGGCGGCCGGCGAGCCATCCCGCATTTATCTCGAGCGGCAGGTCACGAGGTCGGACGTGCTGGTGAGCGATCTCAAACTGCTGCGCTCATGGAATGCCCGGCTGCGGCTCCTGCGGGAGCACGTGCTGCCGCCGGTGGCGTTCATCCACCAGCGATACGGAACTCGAACACGAATGCTGCTTCCGGCTCTCTACCTCCACAGGCTCATCACGGGCGCTTCCAAATGGGTTCGTTCATGACACAGGTTCTCGACAGACCGATGGTGGCGGCGCCGATTCCGCCGGCGAAGCGCGCGCTCGATGTCGCGCTCTCCGGCTTCGGCCTGATCGCGTCTTCGCCGCTGTGGGCCATTCTCGCGCTCGCGATCAAGCTCGAAGACGGCGGTCCCGTGTTCTTCAGCCAGGAACGCGCCGGAGAAGGCGGGCGCACCTTCCGCGCGTGGAAGTTCCGCTCGATGATTCCGGACGCCGAGCGGCACGTGGGTGCGGTGCAGGCGGTCGAGGACGACCCGCGCATCACGAGGATCGGAAAACTCATGCGCGCGACCGCGATGGACGAACTGCCGCAGCTCTGGAACATCTTCGTCGGAGACATGAGCTTCGTCGGTCCGCGGGCGCTGCGTCCCGGCGAGATCGAAGTGCTGGGCAACGGCCAGCTCGAAGCGCTCGAAGACGTGCCCGGCTACGAGCACCGCTCGCGCGTGCGTCCCGGGCTGACCGGCATCGCCCAGATCTACGCGCCACGCGACGTGCCGCGACGCAACAAGTTCCGGTACGACCGCCTGTACGTCGAGCGTCAGAGCTTCTGGCTCGACGTGCGCCTGATCGCCACCTCCTTCTGGATCACGTTCCGCGGCCGCTGGGAAGACCGCTCGAGCAAGCTATGACGTCGCTGCGCGCCGCAGGCGCCTTCGTCGAAGCGCTCGTGACGCAGCTCCGCTGGCGCCTTCCGGCCGCCATGGCGCTGGCGCTGGCCGTCGCCTTCGCGGAAGGAACGGGCGTGCTGTTGCTCATCCCGCTCCTCGGGTCCATCGGCGTGGTGCCGACCGACGAGGTGACGAGCGGCCTGGCCATCAGCATCGAAAGGATGTTTGCGGCAGTCGGACTCTCTCCCGGGCTCTTCACCGTGCTCGGCGCGTTCCTGCTGGTCTCCGGCGCACACGCCTTGCTCTATCGCGCGTACCTCGTTGCAGGACCGGCGCTGGAGCAGGACTTCAACCTGGCGCTCAGACGCCGGATCACCGTCGCCGTCATGAATGCGGACTGGTCGTTCCTCACCCGCAACCGCATGGCCGACCTCGTGCACGCGACGACGCACGAGGTCGATCAGGCGAGCGGCGCCGCGTATCACTTCTTCACGCTGTTCAGCGGACTGATCGTCAGCGCCATGTACGTCGCGATCGCGTATCGGCTGTCGCCGCTCCTCACGGTGGCGGTGAGCCTCG
>DASWVN010000044.1:0-3644 GCA_036401215.1 Vicinamibacterales bacterium
GACGCGCGGAACGTCGACATCGTCGTCCTTGGCTCCAACCGGCGGCGCGGCACGCGCAGGCTCAGAGAAGGCTCCGTCGCGGAACGCGTCCTGAGGCGTGCGTCGTGGCCCATCCTCATCGTGCCGTGGGATGCCCCTCAAAAAGGCGTGCTCGGCAAGCGCACACGATCCTCGAAGACCGCCAAGGCTGCAGCTCCGACTCGCCAACGTCAGTAGCCGGACGGCCCGAGAGCACGACCAGGAGAATGCGATGTCGACGCCCGAGCACTACGACCTTCTCGTGATTGGCAGTGGTGAGGCCGGCAAGTATCTGGCGTGGACGTTGTCGAAGGAAGGCCATCGCACCGCGCTGGTCGAGCGAAAGCTGGTGGGCGGCTCGTGCCCGAATATCGCCTGCCTGCCGACGAAGAACGTGATCCACGCCGCGAAGGTCGCGTCCTACGTTGCGAGAGCCGGGGAGTTCGGCGTCAGCGCGGACGCGATCGCCACCGAGATGGCGGGCGTGCGGCGTCGGAAGCAGAAGATGGTCGATGACCTCGTCGGCGTGCACCTGGGTAGATACGACCAATCCGGCGTCGATCTGATCATGGGGCACGCGCGCTTCGTCGCGCCGAAGACCGTCAACGTCACGCTCAACGACGGCGGAACGCGCGTCCTCACGGGTGAGCGCGTGATCCTCAGCGTCGGGACGCGCGCGATGGTTCCGGATCTGCCGGGTCTCGCCGACGCACGCCCGATGACCCACGTGGAGGCGCTGGACCTGGAACGGGTCCCGGACAATCTCATCGTCGTTGGCGGAGGCTATGTGGGGCTCGAGCTGGGGCAGGCCTTCCGCCGGTTCGGCGCCCGAGTGACCGTGATCGAGAGAGGCCCCCAGCTCGCCGGCCGCGAAGACGCGGATGTGGCCGCGGCACTTGTCGACCTGTTCCGTGACGAGGATATCGAGGTGCTGCTGCGCACCGAGCTGCGGCGAGTCGAGGGGCGATTGGGCGATCGCGTCCGCGTGACCGTCGACGGCGAAGGCGGATCGCGGACGATAGAGTCCACCGACATCCTGATGGCAACCGGCCGCTCGCCCAACACCCACGATCTTGGACTCGAGCTGGCCGGCATCGAACAGGATGCGCGTGGATACGTAGTCGTCAACGATCGCCTGGAAACGACCGCTCCCGGTGTCTGGGCGGTCGGCGACTGCGCCGGCAGTCCCCAGTTCACGCATGTGGCGTTCGACGATTTTCGTGTCGTGCGCGACAGGCTGAACGGCGGCCCCCGGACGACGCGCGACCGGCTGGTGCCGTTCTGCATGTTCACCGATCCGGTGCTGGCGCGCGTCGGACTGAACGAATCGGAAGCGAAGGCGCGCGGGATCGCCTACCGCCTGGCGACGATGCCGATGTCGGGCGTGCTGCGGACGCGGACGCTCTCGGAGCCGCGCGGCTTCATGAAGATGCTGATCGACACCAACAGCGATCGCATCCTCGGCTTCACCGTGTTCGGCGCCGAGGGGAGCGAACTGCTCGCCACCGTCCAGACCGCCATGCTCGGCGGGCTTCCGTTCACGACGTTGCGCGATGCGCTGTTCACCCATCCCACCGCCGCGGAAGGGCTGACGGTGCTGCTGGCCAACGTGGCCGAGCACGCGGAGTGATGCAGGGGGCTGGCTCAGCTCGACCGCACGGGCATCGACCAAATTCTTGCATCTACGCTCGCTCTGAACGGCTTGCTTTCGGCAGAGGTGAATTGCGATGAAGGTTGGTATCGTTGGTGCGGGGGCGGTGGGCACCGCGTGCATGTTCGCCATGGCGCTTCGGGGATCGGCGCGCGAAGTCGTCCTCGTCAACCGAACGCATGCGCGCGCGCGTGGTGCTGTCGCCGATCTGCAGTACGGCGCCGTGCTGGCGCCTGCGCTCTCGCTCCGGGCCGGGTCCTACGACGATCTGCGCGGCGCCGGGGTCGTCATGATTACGGCGGGGGCAAACGAGAAGAGCGGCGGGGCCACGGACCGCGACGACCCGGAGGGGCGTCTCAAGCTGCTGGCGACGAATGCGGCCGTCTATCGCGACATCGTTCCCCGCATCGTGGCAGCCGCTCCCGATGCGATCCTGCTCGTCATCACCGATCCGCCCGACCCGCTCGCCGACATCGCGCGGCGGTCCGCCGGACACGACCGCGTGGTGAGCAGCGGCACCTTCCTCGACTCCGTGCGCTTTCGATGGCATCTTGCGCAGAAGCTCGGGCTCGATCCGAAGTCGGTCGAAGCACAGGTGGTTGGCGAGCACGGTACCTCGCAGGTCTATCTCTGGTCCACCGCGCGGGTTGGCGGCACGCCGATCGCCCCTGATGATCGCCTTCGGCAGGAGGTGGAGCATGACGTGCGGTTCGCCAACATCAGCATCATCGAAGGCACGGGGGCGAGCCAGCTCGGCATCGGCGTGGTCGCCGCACGCATCGTCGAGATGATCGTTCGCGATGAAGGGGCGGTCCTGCCGATCGGCATCTATCACGAGAGGTTTGGTGTGACCCTGTCGCTGCCATCCCGTATCGGCCGCGATGGGGTGACGAGAGTGTTCACGCCTCCCATGACGCAGGACGAAGCGAGCGCACTCGACGAAAGCGCGGCGACACTGCGCCGTGCACTGGAATCGGTCAGATAGGGTTCGAAAGGTCGAGCGTCATTTCATTTCATCAGCTCCTGAGTTCGTAGTTCGGCGTTCATAGTTCGGAGTTTCCCCGGCTAATAGCCCACCGCCGCGCCGTCGCCCCGCGGATCCGCGCCTCCCTCCAGGAACCCTGTATCCCGATCGATCCGGATGGCCGCCGCATGCCCCAGCGTTCCATGCCACGCCGGCACGACTTGCACCGGGTGGCCTCGCAGTGTCAGCTCACGTATGACCTCGTCTGCGATCCGTGACTCGAGCGAGAGCGCGCTCGTCGCCGTGCCCCACGTGCGGCCCATGAGCCAGCGCGGCGCCTCGATCGCCTGCTGGACGTCGAAGCCGAAATCGACCAGCCGCGTCACCAGTGCGGCCTGCGTCTGCGGCTGACCCTCGCCGCCCATCGTGCCGTAGGCGAGCACGGGTTGCCCGTCGCGGAGCATCATCGCGGGAATGATCGTGTGGAACGTGCGCTTGCCCGGTTCGAGCCGGTTGGGGTGATTGTCGTCGAGCGAGAAGAACGAGCCGCGATTCTGCATTATGACGCCGGTGTCGCCGCCGATCACCGCCGCTCCGAAGTCGTGGTAGATCGACTGGATGATCGAGACGACGAGTCCGTCCGAATCGGCCGTGCAGAAGTAGCAGGTATCCCCTCCAGGCGAGCGGCGATGAACATTGGCGGCGAAGCGTAATCCCGGCTCGATCGCCTCCGCGGCCGTTGCGCGGCGTGCGTCGATCAGCGTGCGCCGCTCGGCGGCATAGTCCTTCGAGAGAAGCCGATCGAGCGGGATCTCCACATGGGCCGGATCGGTCAGCCACTCGTCACGATCCGCGAACGCGACCTTCACAGCCTCGACGATGTGGTGATAGTAGTCGGCCGTGCCTTCACCCCAGGCCGCGACGTCGAATCCTTCGAGCAGGTTGAGGATCTGCAAGGCGGCGAAGCCCTGTGTGCTCGGCGGCATCTGGACGATCTGCAAGCCGCGATAA
>DASWVN010000045.1:0-4804 GCA_036401215.1 Vicinamibacterales bacterium
GAGGCGACCTTCTTCGTCCACTGCCACTCGTTCAGCGGATTGGTCGGGTCCACCTCGGCGCCGTGCCACCCCTCCCGATAGATCAAATAGATGTTTTCGGCCTGCGGCAGGATGCTCAACTTCGCGACTTCGTACTCCTGCAGGCCGACCTCCGGCGCGTCGAGCGGCAGACGCCCTCCCCCGTCCGGGTTGTAGAGCCCGATCCGGATGGTCGCATCGCCGATATACGGGTAGTTCGGAACGAAGACCGTCCGTTCGTACTCGATCGTCTGTCCTGGTTTCCACTGCGACGTCGGTACGGTCGGCTTGTGATCGTCCTGCCACAGCGTCTCGCCGTCGGGTCCGGCGATGTGGACGAATACGGCGTAGTCGCCGTCGAACGCCGCGTTCCCGGCGACTTCGAACTTGTACTGCATCTTCAACGGACTGCCGATTGCGGCGCGGTCCCTGGCGAGCGTGAGCGTAGGCTTGGCGACGGGCGGCGCGGAGGTCTCATTGCTGCCGCAGGCGGCCACGGCGACGAGCAGCGCGCACGCCACTAAAACTGATTGTTTCATGCGGGAGAAAAGCGTACTCCAGTTGTTGAGCCCATCGCAATATGGTAGCTTTCGAGACCGACGATGACACTCGAAGCTCTGGGGATGGTGGAGACGAAAGGTTTGATCGGCTCCGTCGAAGCGGCTGACGCCATGGTGAAAGCCGCCAACGTGATCCTGATCGGCAAGGAATACATCGGCGCCGGATACGTGACCGTGATGGTGCGCGGTGACGTCGGCGCGGTGAAGGCCGCGACCGACGCAGGCGCCGCCGCCGCCCGCCGGGTCGGCGAACTGGTGTCGGTTCACGTGATCGCCCGTCCTCACCAGGAAGTCGAAAAAATCCTGCCGAAAGTAAAGGACGCCAAGGCGTCGTAAGGCTTCCGCCGGCACATGGCCCAGCCCGCGGCACAAACCGATCGCGACCTCGCCTCCATCGCCGAAGCGCGTACACTCGTCCGCCGCGCGAAGGAAGCGGCCCCGATCCTCGCCGAGTTCACGCAGCAGCAGATCGACACCATCGTGGACGCGATGGCGGCCGCGGTGACGCCGCACGCCGAATCGCTGGCCCGACTCGCGCAGGAGGAAACCGGCTACGGCGTCGTCGCCGACAAGGTTCAGAAGAACCTCTTTTCCTCCGACACGATCTATAAGTTCATCAAGCCGATGAAGACGGTCGGCGTGGTGGCCCGCCTGGAGGACCGCAAGGTCGTCGAGATCGCGGAACCCTTCGGGGTGGTCGCCGCGATCGTGCCGACCACGAATCCGACCTCGACCGCGATCTACAAGATCCTCATCTCGATGAAGGCGCGATGCCCCATCGTCATCAGCCCACACCCGTCCGCCGTCCGGTGCATTACCAGGACCGCGGAGATCATGCACGACGCCGCGCGTAAGGCAGGCGCGCCGGACGGGGCGATCAACTGGATGACGCAGGTGACGCTCGAGGGGACGCAGGAACTGATGAAGGCGCGCGAAACCGCCGTCATCCTCGCGACCGGTGGCATGGGACTCGTGCGCGCGGCGTACAGCGCCGGAAAGCCAGCCTACGGCGTGGGTCCCGGCAACGCGCCCGCCTACATCGAGCGTTCCGCCGATGTGCCGAAGGCCGTCCGCGACATCGTCAACGGCAAGACGTTCGACAACGGCCTGCTCTGCTCCTCGGAAAACTCGGTGGTCGTGGACGCGCCGCTGGTCGAGGAGGTCAAACGTCAGTTCGTCGCCAACGGCGCGTACTTCCTCGAGCCGGACGAGATCGATCGTCTCGGCAAGGTCCTCGTCACGCCGCAGCGCCTGCCGAACCCGGCATACGTCGGCAAGCCGGCGACCTACATCGCCCAGCAGGTCGGCATCCAGGTTCCGCCCGGCACACGCGTCCTGATCGCGGAACTCGCGGGCGTCGGCCGCGACTATCCGCTCTCGATCGAGAAGCTCTGTCCCGTGCTCTCGTTCTACGTCGTGAGTGACTGGAAGGAAGGCTGCGAACGCTGCAAGCAGATCCTTCGATACGGCGGCATGGGGCACACCATGTCGATCCACTCGCGCAACGAAGAGGTGATCCTTCAGTTCGGCCTGAAGAAGCCCGCCTTCCGCATCGTCGTCAACACTCCGACGACGCTCGGGTCGATCGGCTTGACGACGGGGCTCGATCCCTCGATGACGCTGGGATGCGGCGGCTGGGGCGGCAACATCACCTCCGACAACATCTCGCCGAAGCACCTCTTGAACATCAAGCGTCTGGCGTACGAGACGATGCCGTACCAGCCCAGACGGGAGGAATCGCGTCCCACTGCGGCCGCGACGACCGGCAGCGGCGCGCCGCCGCTGCCCCGCGCTCCCGAGACTCCACGGCCGGCCGGCATTCCGGCAGAATCACTGGCTCGCCGGATCGACCAGTTCCTGGCGTCCCGGGGATACACGCCGCCCGCGGCGGCGCCGCCGAAAGGGGTGACCGCACCGGTCGAAACCCGTCCGGCAACACCGGCGCCGCAGGCCACGCCGGCCGCGCCAATTCATGAACAACCGGCGGAGTTCGTCTGCGAGGACGACGTCCGCCAGGCCGTGCGGCAGGGACGCAAGATCGTCATCGGCGAACGCACGATCGTCACCCCGGCTGCCCGTGACCTCGGCGAGCAGCACCGGGTACTCGTGCAGGCAGGGTTGAAATCCTGATCCCATCTCCTGCCAACGCCCGGTCCTGCCGAAAAACACCGGTGAGGGACCAGAAACGTTCGAGGCCTGTTTATTGTTGAGCCTGCTGGGGTTACGGTTTCTTCGGTTGACCTGAAAGCGACCAGGATGCTATTCTTGCCGCCCCAGCAATTTTGACCGGAGTCCCGTCTTTCGGGGACCACGTGTTCGCCTCGGGGCAGTGTCAGGCGGACGACCTCAACAGGGCATTCACGTTGCTCGTCGCCTCGTGCGTCGTGACATGTCCTAGCGGGAGCGCCCAGAATGAGCTCGAAAACCTGGCTGCCTGTGCTGGCGGCCATCGGATTGGTGACGTCCGCGGCGTGCGCCGGTAACCCAAGGCCGCAAACACCCCAGGTCCCTGCGCCAGCCGCTCAGCAGTCGCCTGAAGCCCCCGCGTCCGAACCGGTGGATCCGGTGACGGCGCTCATCGCCACCTCGCAAAAGCACTTCGAAACCGGCGAACGAGAACTGAAGGTCGGGCATCTCGACCGCGCCCGGGCCGCGTTCGACCTGGCGGTGGACGTACTGCTCGAGTCCCCTTACGGCGCGCGCACCGACGCACGGATGCGCGAGCACTTCGACCGGCTGATCGACCGGATCAATGCCTACGAAGTCACCGCGCTCGAACAGGGTGACGGCTTCTCGGAAAAGAAGTACGAGCCGGCCTCGATCGACGAACTGCTCAAGATCGCCACGTTTGCCAAGCCCGACGCGGACGCTGAAACGACCGCCACCGTCCGGGATGACCTCTCCCGCACGCCCCACGACATCGACATCCCGCAGAACAGCCGGGTGCTCTCGGCTGTCGAACTGCTCCAGGGCCGGCTGCGGGACTACGTCCAGGAGAGCCTCACGCGCGGGTCCAAGTATCTGCCGATGATCCTGAACGTGTTCCGGGCGGAGGGCCTGCCGCTCGACCTGGCGTTCATCCCCATCATCGAGAGCGGATTCAAGACCAATGCGCTGTCGCGCGCGAGCGCCAAAGGGCCATGGCAGTTCATGGCGCCGACCGCGAAGGACCACGAGCTGAAGATCGACTGGTTCATCGACGAGCGGTCCGACTTCGAGAAGTCCACTGTCGCGGCGGCGAAGTATCTGAAGATGCTGTCGAAGCTGTTCGACGGCGACTGGCACCTCGTTCTCGCCGCCTACAATGGCGGCCAGGGGCGCGTCCAGCGGGCGATGCAGCGGTCCGGCATCGACAACTTCTGGGAGCTGTCGTCCACGCAGAGGTACCTCCCGAAGGAGACACGCGAATACGTTCCGCTGATCCTTGCCGCGATGATCATCGGGCGCAATCCCGTTCAGTACGGATTCGAGGTCGAGGAAGTCGCCCCGATCGCCTACGAAAAGGTTCCCGTGCCCGGGGCCATCGACCTGCGGCGTGTAGCCGAGTGGACGGGAACATCCGTCGATGAGATCCAGGCGCTGAACCCCGAGCTGCGACGGTGGACGACGCCCGTGCAGTACCCCGACTACGAGCTGAAAATTCCAGTCGGCACCGGCGAGCAGTTCCGCGCGCGGCTGGCGGCAGCCGGTCCCGACGACCTCGCGACCCTCAACTGGCACATCGTCAAGCGCGGGGAAAGCCTCACGACCATCGCGCGCAAGCTGAAGGTCAACAGGACCGAGTTGGCTGCGGCGAACGGGCTGAGCACGAACGCCAAGGTCAAAATCGGGCAGAAGCTCGTGGTTCCGCGCGTGCCGGCCACGCTGCTGGCCACGCGCACGGAGCGCGCCGCGCCCGCGGTCGCGGCTTCGCGTCCGGTGAGCGGCACGGGATCGGTACCCGATGCCGTCCGTGCGTCCAACTCCCGGCCGGCGCCGACGTACTACCGCGTCAAGCGCGGCGACACGCTCTCGAAGATCGCCCGGCTGTTCAACACGTCGGTGGAAAAGATCAAGACCTGGAACAGCCTGCGCAGTAACACGATCACGGTCGGGACGCGCCTGGTGATCCGGGCGCACTAGGGGTCCGGGGTCCGGGGTCCGGGGTCCGGCGGCGCGGCAATAGCGCCGCGCCCTACCGCACCGCGCACCGCGGACCGCGCACCGCGGAGCCCGCACCGCGCACC
>DASWVN010000046.1:0-6195 GCA_036401215.1 Vicinamibacterales bacterium
GCACCGCGGACCGCGCACCGCGCACCCGCGTCAGTGACGCCCCAGCGACGTCACCTGCACGCGGGCGTCGTTGAAGCACGCGCCGCCGCCGAGATCGGTGAGCGTATCGGGGACGAGGATGTTCGAGGTGAAGCCGTTGTAGGTGCTCTTGCGCCAGAGGCCCTTCGGCAGCGTCACGGTGCCGGGGCGGAGGTCGGGATTCAACGCGACGGGGACGTGGACTTCCCCCTGCGCGTTGAAGACGCGGACGGGATCGTCGGTTGCCAGACCGCGGGCTTCGGCGTCACTTGGGTGCATCTGCAGGACCGCGGCATGCTGGCGCAGTTCGCCGAGCGTCGAGGAGATGGTCTTCTCGCTGGCGGGGGAGATGAGCGCCAGCGGATAGTCGTCGGTCGCGGGGTCGGGTCGGTATCCGTACAAGCCGACCGGGGACATGCCGTCGAGGACGTCCGGGAAAAGATGAATCTTCCGGTCCGGCGTCAGTGGGAACACGTCGACGAATTGGACCGGCGCGCCTCCGAATGGCGGCGTTGCGATGCCGTTGGCCGACAGCTCCTCGCCGAGCGTACCCGGCAGTTTCGAGAGGACGCGCATCAGTGTGTCGGTCTCTTCCTCTGCCGATCCGACACCGAGACGCTCGGCCAGCGCCGAGAACACTTCCGCGTTCGGCCGCGCCTCCCCAACCGGCTCGATGACGCGGCGAACGAGCTGCAGTGAAATGGGCCCGTATCCCTTCGCCACGTCATAGTTCTCGACGAACGTGGTCGCGGGGAGCACGACATCGGCGAAGCGGCAGGTGTCGGTGAACACCTGCTCGAAGACGACGGTGAACAGGTCCTCGCGCTGCAGTCCCTTCAACACCCGCGCCTGGTCGGGCATCGTCGCCAGCGGATTGCAGTTGTAGACGAACAGCATCTTCACCGGCGGCGAGTCGTACTCGGTGAGCGCCCGGCCGAGATGGTTCATGTTGACGAGACGCGTCGGTGGTTCCGGCGTGTCGTCCATCCAGGCGGCGGCCTTGATGCCCCAGGCCGAGGAGTTGCTCATCGACATGCCGCCGCCGCGGACGCCGAACTTGCCCGCCACCGCCGGGAGCGCGAGGATCGCGGCTGCCGCGCTGCCGCCATTGCGATTACGCTCGAGGCCCCAGCCGCAGCGGACGAGCGCCGGCGTTGCCTCGACGTACATTTCCGCGAGCTGACGGATCGTCCCCGCGTCCACTCCGGAGACCTCGGCCGCTCGCTCGAACGTCCACTCGGCCGCCTTCGCGCGGAGCTTGTCGGCGCCGGTCGTGTGTTCGGCGAGGAACTGCTCGTCGGCGTGTCCGTCCTCGAACAGATAGCGATGAATCGACAACGCGACCGGCAGGTCCGTTCCGGGCCTGGGTGCAATGTGCAGGTCCGCCTGTCGCGCGAGCGACGTCCGTCGCGGATCGATCACGACGAGCTTGCCACCGGCGGCCCGCGCTTCCTTCAGGAAGGGGACGATGTGGATGCCGGACGCGGCGGGGTTCACGCCCCAGAGAATGATCAGTTTGGCGTGGGGGTAATCGAGGTACGTGACACCCGGCATCTTGCCGTAGAGCGCACCGTTGGCCGCGCCGGTTGGCGCTGCGCAGACCGTTCGCGCCAGGCGCGACGTGCCGAACCCGCGGAAGAGGACGGCGTCGTTCGTATCCTGCGTGAGCAATCCGTTGGATCCGCCGTAGCAGAAGGGCAGGATCGCTTCGGCCGTGTGCTGATCGCGGATCTCGAGCATCCTCGACGCGATGTGATCCAGCGCTTCGTCCCACGAGACGCGCGTGAACGTCCCGGCCCCCTTGGCTCCTTTGCGGATGGCGGGGTAGAGGAGACGGTCCTCGCCGTAGACGCGGTCCGGGAAGCGCCGCACCTTCGCGCAGATGTAGCCTTTCGTGGCGGGGTTCCCCTCGCCGCCGTCCATCTTGACGATGCGCCCGTTTTCGACGGTGATGTCGAGGGTGCACGAGTCGGGACAGTCGAGCGGACACGCCGTGCGGACGGTCGAGTGTCCCCAGGTCTCGTTGGCTTTCGTGCGGCGCCTGGCTTTGTCGGTCTTCACAACTCGCTGGATTATCGCACGCGGAGCTTACGCTCCCTCGGTGATCACGACCAACGCACGCGCGGAACGGTCCAGTCGTGCCGCCGCTCGCAGGTCGGCCAGGTTGGGATCCCGTGAGATGGCGATGAGGGCGGCGAGCCCGCAGACACCCGAGGGCCCGGCGTCCATTCGCTCGGCCGGCGGCGCGGCCTTCAGCTCATCGATGGCTGCCACGACGTCGGCATCCGAAACCGTGACGAACGCATCGACCACGCCCGCGATCGCCGGCCAGGCTGCGGGAGACGGTGTGGCGCACCGGAGCCCCGCCATGATGGTGTCGAGGCTGGCGTCGATCGTGACCGGGCGACCAGCCTCGGCCGACGCGAGCAGGCAGGCGGCGTTGTCCGGCTCCGCGGCGATGAAGTACGGACGTTCCGCGCCGAACTCATGGGCGAACCAGCTCGCCGCCGCGCACACCAGTCCGCCGACCCCTCCCTGCACGATCACGAGCGTGGGCGGCGCGCTCCACTGCGACAGCGCCTCGTGAAACAACTGTGTGTAGCCGGCCATGATCCAGCGCGGGATCTCCTCGTATCCCTCCCACGAGGTGTCGGAGATCACCGTGGCGCCGGTTCGTTCGCCGAATCGCGTCGCCTCGGCGACCGCGTCTTCGTAAGTACCGTCCACGTCGACGACCGTCGCGCCGTCTGCTCGCATCGCGGCGACGCGTGCACTCCGAGTGCGGATCTCGACCGGATCCGACGTCCGCAGCACCGGGACGAACACCGTGCAGGGGACTCCGTGCGAGCCGGCCCCGCCGACGCCGCGCTGAAGACGGGCGACGCGCGCTACCGCTCGCCCGTGATTGCCCGCGGTCGCGCAGACCAGTCCGCGGGCAGCCGCAGCTTCTCCGAGCCGATGGACGGCGTACTGCACGCCCGCGATCTTGAAGGCATTGACGCCGAATCGCTGCGTTTCATCCTTGGCGTCGACAGCGCTCAATCCAAGCTTCGCGGCGATCGAGTCCAGTGAACGGAGCGGGGTGGGCACCAGTTCGGGGTGCGCAGCGTAGTACGCGCGGACATCCTGATACTCTTCGCCGGTGAAAAGTCCACGGAAGGGTGCCGCCCGTGCTGCCCGGACATTGAGGAACGTCTTGGTCAATGCTGAATGACGAATGCTGAATGCTGAAATCCCGATCCTACTTCATTCAGCATGTGTCACTCGTGATTCAAGAACATCCGGTGAGCTTTGACACGCGTCAGCGTCCGGCCTGCCGCTGACGTTCTCCACGCCCCCGTTTCCGTAAGTGGAGTGCCACGTCGATATCAGTTAAACTCCCGCGGAGCCTCGGTGGCTCAACCGTTCATCTGGAGGATTTGATGGCATCTCTTGGCGAGAGAATGATCGGGGCGATGAAGGCCGACGTGGCGACGTTCGAGGAGATCGAGCACGATCCCAACGCGTTGGGTCAAGCCGTCACCGTCATCGTGATTGCGGGCGTGGCGGCGCTGATCGGGAACATCTTCCGGGCGGGCATCAGCGCCGGTGTCTTCGCGCTGATCATCTCGTTGATCGCCTACGCGGTCTGGGCGGTGCTGGTCACCATCATCGGCACCAAGCTGATGCCGGAGCCGACGACGAAGGCAGACTTCGCGGAGACCTTCCGAACCATCGGCTTTGCCGCCTCGCCGGGCGTCTTCAACGTCCTCGCGATCATCCCGTTCCTGGGGCCGCTGATCAGCCTCGTGATCAGCATCTGGTCGCTGATCATCATGGTCATCGCGGTGAGGACGGCCCTCGACTACACCAGCACGGGCCGCGCGATCGTCGTCGTGTTGATCGGGTGGGTCGTCTATCTCATCGTGTCCGGCATCCTCGGCCTCATGTTCTTCGGCGCGTCGATGGTCGCGGGGCACATGTAGGGCGCCCCTTTACGGGGCGCCATCCCCAACGCGAGAGCCAACAGTCGGGAGCTGGTGTCTAACCCCGGCGCATGGTGTCTCTGATCCCGGCGCTGATCCTCTGCCTGTCTCTGCAGACCGCGCAGGCGCCTGCCGCGTCCGAGGTCGATCCCGCCATCCAGGCCGTTGTCCGGCGGTTCTTCGAGACCCAGCAGGCCGAGGACGTCCAGGGATATCTCGCGCTGTGGAGCGCGACGGCGACGAGGCCGCAGGCGGCGCAGCTTCGCTTCATTTTCGAGGCTGGCGATGACCTGTTCAGCGACATCACCATCGTCAGCGCGACGATCACCGGGAACACCGCCCGCGTGCGGGTGACGGCGACGCGGCAGCGGACGGACCTGCAGGCGAAGCGCCCCGACGGGAAGCCGCGCGTGTTCACGACGCGGATGCAGCAGGCGCTGGCACTCGTTCGCGAAGGGGACGCATGGAAGATCGTCCGCGAGGGGCCGCCCGCGGACGAACTCGCCGCTGCGCTCATAGAAACCGAGGACCCCGAGCTGCGCGAGGCCATCCTCGCGTCGGAACCCGCGCTCGTGAATGCGCGCCTCGTGGATGCGATCTCCAGGCGGGCGGACGCGCTTGCGCAGGTGCAGAAATACAAGGACGCGCAGGCGGTGTACGAGCGCAGCCTCGAGGTCGCGCAGGCGATCGGGGATCGCAAGCTGGAAGGGCGCGCGCTGCAGAACGTGGCCAACGCGCTCTACTTCCAACGGGACTTCAGTCGTGCCCTGACGCTCTACCAGCGCCGGCTCGATCTCGAACGAGACATCGAGAACGGGGAAGGGATCGCCAGCGCGCTGCTCGGCGTCGCCACCATCCAGTACTCGCAATTCGAATACGGCGCGGCGCTGCAATCGTATCGCGAAGCGCTCGGGATCCAGGAGACGCTGGGGGACGAAGTCCAGGTCTCCACGACCTTGATCTCCACGGGCAACGTTCTCTACCTGCAAGGGGACTACGACGGCGCGATTGCGGACTATCGCCGGGCCGAAGAGATCAAGCGCCGCTATTTCGATACCGCCGGTGCGGCGACGGCGCTCGAGGGGCTCGGCCGCGTGTATTCCGCGCAGGGCGATTACGCCGCGGCCCTTCTGGCGTTCACAGGTGTGCTCCACGAACGACGGGCCCGCAGCGACGCGGCCGGTCAGGCGCTCGCGCTGCAGGGGATCGGAGAGATCCATTTTCGCCTGGGCAACACCGAGCAGGCGAGAGCGGCCTTCGAGGAGTCGCGGACGTCGTACGAGTCGATCAAGGACGTCGGCAGCGCCGGACGCGTGTGGCAGGGCACCGCCGTCAACGAGCTGGCGGCCGGCCGCTTCCCCGACGCGGAGAAGGCCTATGCCTCGAGCATCAAGCTGTGCACGGCAGCGGATGACGGCGAGTGCATCGCGCGCGCGCAGGTCGGACTCGCGTTCGCGCTTGCCGCGCAGCAGAAATACGGCGAGGCGATCGCCTGGTATCAGCAGAGCATCCTCTCGTTCGACGCGCTGAAGATGACGGACCCCTCGGCCCGCGCGAAGATCGGCCTCGCCGAGGCGCTCGCGGGCAGCAAGGAGTACATCGACGCGCTGAATCAGGCCAGCCTCGCCGGCAAAATGGGGGTCGAGCTTCAGAGCGACGATCTCCTCTGGCGTGCGCTGGTGTCGCAGGCGCGCGCGGAACGAAAACTCGGCCGGCCGGCCGATGCGCTCGCGACGGCGCGCGCGGCCGTCCTCGCGGTCGAACGCATGGCCGCCGAGGCGCTCGACCGGCCCGGCCAGGCAGTGCCGCGCGACACCTCGGCCGCTTACGCGACACTCGCGGTGCTCCAGGCCGAAGCCGGTGACGCGCGCGGCGCATTCACGACAGCGGAGGCGATGCGCACACACCGGCTGCGCAGCGACCTTGCGGCCAACGAACGCGACATTGCACGAGGCATGAGCGAGGCGGAACGTGCCGAAGAGCGAGCCTTTGCGGCCGAGTTGACGACGTTGTTCGTTCGCCGCGACCGCGAGAAAGCGCTGCCGAAACCGGATGCGGCGCGGATCGAAAAACTGGAGAGCGCCGTCGAGGATGCAATCGGCCGCCGGAATGCGTGGAGGGCCGGCCTCTTCACGCGGTTGCCCGAACTCGAGATCTGGCGCGGGCTCGCGCCGCCGGCCACCGCGGACGATCTCACACGACTGCTCGACGC
>DASWVN010000047.1:0-4680 GCA_036401215.1 Vicinamibacterales bacterium
GGTGCGCGGTCCGCGGTCCGCGGTGCGCGGTCCGCGGTCCGGGGGTGCACCCAGCACCGCACCAGCACCCAGCACTCCGCACCAGCACCCAGCACCCAGCACCCAGCACCGAGGACGCGTGATAAATTTGAACCCGTGCCATCGGAGGTTTCATGAACGGTAACCGCGCCGCGCTCGCGGTGGTCATGGCCATCGTCCTGTTCGCCGCTGCCTGGCTGTTCTTCAAACGCAGCAGCAGCGCGCCGCCCGTACAACTCATTCCGATCTTCGAGACCGCGGAGAAGCGGCCCGCCGACGCCACCTTCGAAGTGATCGACGCCGACTTGAACGGCGAGACCAGACGCGCCATCGCGACGCCGGCCACGTCGCGGATCACCTACAAGGTGCGAGTCCCCGACAACGCATGGCTGCGCGTGGCTGTGGGGATGAAGCCGGAGTCGTGGACGCAGGAAGGCAACGGCGTGCTGTTCTTCGCGGGCGTGTCCGATGGCCGCGACTTCCAGGAACTGTTCCGGCAGCACGTCAATCCGTTCGCGATTGCCGGTGACCGTCGATGGATCCAGGTGTGGGTCGACATCTCGGCGTACGCGGGCGAGGAGGTCGAGCTGATCTTCAACACCAGGCCTGGTCCCGATGACGATCCCGCCGATGAACGCAACGATCTACCCTTGTGGGGCGATCCCGAGATCGTCGTCCGATGAAGACCGTCACGAAGGTCCCGTTGCTCGACCTCGACGCGCAGTACCTTCCGCTTCGCGACGAGATCCTGGCCGCGGTCATCAGGGTGTGCGACAGCGGACGCTACATTCTCGGGCCCGAGGTCGAGGCGCTCGAACGTGAGCTGGAGCGGACGCTTGGCGTGGCGCACGCCGTCACGGTGTCGTCGGGGACCGACGCGATCCTCGCGACCCTGATGGCGCTCGGCGTCGGCCCTGGCGACGAGGTGATCACGCCGGCGTATTCGTTCTTCGCGACCGCCGGCTGCGTGGCGCGCGTGGGAGCGACCCCGACGCTCGTGGACATCGATCCGGCGACGTACAACGTCGATCCCGAGGCCGTGCGGCGTTCGATCACGCCGAAGACGAAGGCGATCATCCCCGTGCACCTCTACGGACAGATGGCCGACATGACCGCGCTGATGGAGATCGCCGGCGCTCACGGCATCCCCGTCATCGAGGACGCCTGCCAGGCAATCGGCGCCGAACACAACCGGCGCCAGGCCGGGACGATCGGCGCGGCCGGCTGCTTCTCGTTCTTCCCCAGCAAGAACCTCGGTGCGTTCGGCGATGCCGGCCTCGTCACCACCAACGATCCAACGCTCGCGCACGAGGTGAAGCTGCTGCGGAACCACGGGGCCGAGCCGAAGTACTTCCACAAGCGGATCGGCGGGAACTTCCGGCTGGATGCGATCCAGGCAGCGGTCCTCCGGGTCAAGCTGCCGCACCTGCACGGCTGGACGGAGGCACGCCGCGCCAACGCGCGCCGCTATGACGCGCTGTTTGCGGAGGCCGGGATTACATCGAACATCGTCCTCCCAACCGAAACACCGGGCTATCGCCACATCTTCAACCAGTACATCGTCCGGGTACCGGATCGGGATCGCGTGCGCGCGCATCTCACCGGGCAGGGGATCGGGACGGAGATCTACTACCCGCTGCCCTTCCATCTCCAGGAGTGTTTCGCGTCGCTCGGCCACACGCGCGGCGACTTCCCGCACGCCGAAGCCGCCGCCGATGCGACCCTGGCGCTGCCCATCTATGGTGAGCTGACGCTCGAGCAGCAGCAGGCGGTCGTTTCGGCCATCGCCGAAGCGCTCGCTGCCTGATGAAGGCCCTCGTCACTGGAGCACGCGGGTTGCTCGGCGCGGCGATCGTCCGCGAGTTCGCGCACGACTGCGAGGTCGTCGCGCTCGCGCGCCGGGAACTCGATGTCACGGACGATCGCGCGGTGAACGCAGCGGTCGGCCACCATCGTCCCTCGATCGTCATCAATTGCGCGGCTTACAACAACGTCGACGGCGCCGAGGACGATCCGTCGGCAGCGCTGCGGCTGAACGCGTTCGCGGTGCTGTCGCTGTCGCGTGCGGCCGCCGATGCGGGCGCAACGTTCGTCCACTTCAGCTCCGACTTCGTCTTCGACGGAGAGACGGATCGTCCGTACGTCGAGGAGGATCGCCCGAGTCCGCGCAGCGTCTACGGCGCGTCGAAGCTGCTCGGGGACTGGTTCGGGCTCGAGGCGCCGCACGCCTACGTGTTGCGGGTCGAGAGCCTCTTCGGACCGCCGGGTCCGGACGGCGCGAGGCGCGGCAGTCTCGGCACGATCGCGGACCGCATCCGCGCCGGGGAAGAAGTGCCGGTGTTCGTGGACCGCACCGTCTCGCCGACCTACACACCCGATATCGCGCGCGCGGTCCGAAGGCTCGTCGAGCGTCGTGCGCCGGCTGGCCTGTATCACTGCGTCAACACCGGTGCGGCCACGTGGGCCACGATCGCGGAGCGTGCCGCCGCGATCCTCGGCAAGCCGCTGAAGATGCGTCCCCTGACGCTCGAAACCGCCGCTCTCCGCGCCCGTCGTCCGCGCTACTGCGCGATGTCGAATGCGAAGCTGGCGGCCGCGGGTGTCGTGATGCAGGCGTGGGAAGACGCGCTGGAGGAATTTCTGTCGGGAGGAGGGAACAGGGAACAGGGATCAGGGAACAGGGAACAGGGAATAGGGAATAGGGAATAGGGAGTAGGGAGTAGGAATCAGGGAACGGATTGGAACGCGGCAATCACAACCGATCGATCCGTTTCCTCATCCCCCATCCCCCATCCCCCATTCCCCATTCCCCATTCCTGATCCCTAATCCCTGATCCCTCATCCCTGATCCCTGATCCCTGATCCCTACTCCCTCAGCCCTACACGGACCAATTGCGCCACCCTCTCCCCTGCTGCAAGACACGCGGTCAGCCCCGGTGAGTCGATGCCGGCGGCGTGAATCAGGTTCGGATGATTCCGGTCCGGCCGGATCATGAAGTCGGCGAAGCGTTCTTCCGGCGGATGGAGCTTCGCGCGGATGCCCGTTCCACCCGGACGGAGATCGTCCATCGTGACGGCAGGGAGCATCGCACGCGTGGGTTCGAGGAACTCGTCGAGCGCGAGCCGGTTCTCCTCGTAATCGTCCTTGCGGGCCTGGTAGCGGATCGTCGGTCCCAGCAGGACGCTACCGCCAGTGGTCCTCGTCAGGTGAACGCCGAGACCGTGTCCCGATGGATGCGGCAAGGGGTAGACGAGACCGCGCACCCACTCGCGGCGCGAGGGTTTCAACTCGGCGTACTCGCCGCGGCACGGATAGATCGTGAATCGTTCGCCACCAAACGCGGCCGAGACGTCGTCCGCCCACAACCCCGCGGCATTCACGACGACGCGCGCGCGCACCCGCTCGCGGCCGAGGTCCAGCTCGAATCCCGATGAAACCGGTTCCGCACGCACCAGCGACGCGCCTCGCACGAAGGCAGCGTCGTGCGCCTGTGCCTCGGCGAGGAGCGCTCTCACCAGCCCCTCGGCTTCGACGCGTCCTGTCGAGGGGGACCACAGTGCGGCGCGCGCGCGCACGTGCGGTTCGCGCTCGCGCACGAATGCCGCGTCCACGATCTCGAGTCCCGGTGCGCCGTTAGCCGTCCCCCGGTGGAGGAGGTCCTCGAGCGCCGGAATCTCGCTCTCGTCAGTAGCGACGACGAGCTTGCCGCAGCGCTCGTGCGGTACGCCGCGTGCCGTGCAGAACGCGTACAGGCGCTCTACTCCCTCGACGCAGAGTGTCGCCTTGAGCGATCCGGGAGGGTAGTAGAGGCCGGCGTGCACGACGCCGCTGTTGTGGGTGCTGGTCTCCATCCCCGGGCGTGGATGGCGTTCGACGATGGCGACGGAGTGACCGGCTGCGGCAATCGCCGCAGCCGATGCGAGGCCGGTGACGCCGCCGCCGATGACGACGACGTCGATGAGATCGTTCACATGCTGAACGATACAACGAGCGGGGCTGGTGCTAGTGCGTGATCGCGATCTCGATGATCTCCACGAGGACGACATCCGGATCCTGGGAGTCGGCCGGCAGCCGTATCCCGCGGAACGTCACGATCGTCCCGGTGGCGAAGATCTCCTCGGGGATCTCGCTGGTCGATGTGTAAAGAGTGCCGTCCTCCGCCTCGATCAGCCACACGCCGAGTTCCGCGTCGAGCACCTGCAGCGTGCCGGTGACGACGATCTCTTCATCCGTCTGGTCGGGCGGGACCATGCCGGGCGGCAGCCAGCCGCCGTTGTAGCAGGTGCCGCCGCCCATCGCGGAGAACGGATCGGCCGTCGTGCACGTGAGGTTGGACGGCGGTGCGATCGGCTGTGACGGTGCGGGCGACGGTTGCGGAGCCGGGGCCGGCGCGCCGGACGGCGGAGCCATCCCTGGCGGCAGCCATCCGCCGTTGTAGCAGGTGCCGCCACCCATCGCGGCGAAGGGATCAGGCGACGTGCAGGTGCCGCTCGGGGCTGGTGCGGGCGCGGGCGCTGGCGCCGGTGCGGGCGCTGGCGCAGGCTGCGGCGTGGGTGTCGGCGTCGGTGCCGGCGCGCTGGATGGTGGAGCCATTCCTGGCGGCAGCCATCCGCCGTTGTAGCAGGTGCCGCCCCCCATCGCGGCGAAGGGATCGGGCGACG
>DASWVN010000048.1:0-12462 GCA_036401215.1 Vicinamibacterales bacterium
AATGGAACGTTTTGAGACAAACGGGTTCTAATCATTCTGAAGGGCGATCCCGGCCCGACCAGACGAGGTGGTAACATGGCTGAAGGAATTTCCGTGAAGCCAGTTCCTTCGATCGCGTGGACGGAAGTCGGCGGACGGGAGGCGTCGCTGATCCAGCGCTGCGCCGCGCGCGACGAAGATGCGTGCGCTGAACTCGTCAACGAGCACCAGCGCATGGTCTACCAGCTTTCCCTGAATCTCCTCGGCGATCACAACGAAGCGCTCGACCTGTCGCAGGAAGTCTTCCTGCGGGTTTTCCGCACGATCCATACGTTCAGGGGAGCCTCGCAGCTGCGCACCTGGATCTACCGGATCGTGGTGAACCAGGCGCGCAATCGGCAGCGCTGGTGGCGGCGTCGTCACAAGGCGCAGCAGGTGTCGCTCGACGAGCACATTCGCGATCACGGGGAACTGCCCGAATCGAGCAACGGCACCTCGCCGGACCGGTTGTTCGGGCAGAAGCAGCTGGCGGAACGGATCCGCGTCGCCCTCGATCATCTGCCCTTCGATCAGAAGACGGCACTGGTGCTGCGCGAGATCGACGGTCTCAGTTACGAAGAGATCGGCTACTCGCTCGGCATCGCAGTAGGAACGGTGAAGTCGCGCCTGGCTCGCGCCCGCGAGGCCCTGCGCGCGCAACTGAGGGACGCATGACGCTCATGACTTGCTCGTCTGTGCAGCGGCGCCTCCAGTCATTCCACGACCGGGAGCTGCCCGTTCGCGAACTCATCGACATCCAAAGCCACGTCGAGGGCTGCCCTCCGTGCGCGCGTGAGCTTCACGCGCTCCAGTCGATCGGGGCGGCGCTTCGCCTGGCCGCGGCGCCGAGTCCGGCCGACGACTGGGCCGGCCTGTCACCCGGCGTCATCAGCCGCATGCGCGCGGAGGAATACCAGTCCTGGTCCGCCCGCGCACAGCGGTTCATCGACGATGTGCATCTGGTCTGGATCGGCCTGGCGTCGGCAACCGCCACGCTCATCCTCGCCGGATCCATCCTGAGCATCGTCCACACGATCCCGGATCGGAAGGATTCGCTCGCCGCGATGTTCGCGATGCTGGGGGCGGAAGCCGGAAGCGATCTGAACCCGGCGCCGCTCGATGGCCGCGGCCTGAACAAGGGGCCCACCCCGGTGCTGGTCCCGACGGTCCCGCAGAACGGCGTCGTCTACGCCACGCTGGCCAACGCCGAGATCCCGGAAGACGTGATGGTGCCGCTCTCGGTGAAGGTGACCAGGGACGGCTCCGTCGAAGGGCTCCGCATGCTCGATCGCAGCATCAGTTCGGTCGAACTCCGGGAACTGATGGAAGCCCTCTCGCGCGGCCGCCTCGAGCCGGCGCAGTACGGTGGGGATCCGGTCGCCGTCAGCCTCGTCTGGCTCCTGGCCAATACGACCGTCAAGCCAGGCAAGACGTAGCTTGACGCGTGTCAATGCCGAATGCCTGAATGCTGAATGAGCAGCCCCCGAGCAGCCATTCAGCATCCAGCATTGACGAACGTCAGTTCGCCAGCATTCAGCATTGACAGAACTCTCCTTACTTCCTCTCCGCCACTGCCGTCGCGACATTGTTCATCGCGTCCGTCGCCCGCAGGATGACGCTGCCGTTGATTTCCCCGTTCTCCAGAACGATTTCGAACTCCTCGACCCGTGAGTCGGGGATGCCGTCCTTGGGATGGACGAGGCGCCAGCGGCTCGCGTCGAGCGAATACTCCACGCGCTGAATCGCGGACTGCTGGTCGGTCACGGTGAAGGCGATCCGGGCGCGCGCGTCCGGACCGGTTCCGGCCGGTTTGATGTCGATACGCGGGGGCGTGTTGTCAACGTCGAAGGCGTCGCTTTCCAGTTCGCCGGTGAGCGCGTTACCCGGCGCGTTCGAGGGCGCGTCGGTCGCGGAGATCTTCACGATGTAGGTGCCGTCGGGCACCGAACTCGTGTCCCACACGAAGATCGGGTCCCACGTTCCCTTGTGCAGGACGCGCCAGGCCGTGTCGCCTTCACGACGATAGGAGATGTCGTACTGAAGGCGATCGTCGTTGCCATCCTCCGCCTTCCACACGAACGTCTGAAGGCCCTTCTGATAGAACCGGCGGCCGAGCACCGGGGCAGGCGGCTGCCGTGCGTCCGACGTGGCGGTCGGCTGGCGTCCGTCGGGAGAGTTGTCATGGAAGCCGGCAATCTCGGGATCGCCGGTCGAGAACGGGCGCTGGAACACGATGCCCGGCGGGTGCACGGTGATGGAACTCACGATCGGACGCAGGTTGCGCGGAAGATACGCTGCCGTCACCGACGTCAGCACTGGACTCCTGCCGCCGGCACCGGTCATCGTCAATCGCCACTGCAGGTAGCGTGCGTTCGGGCTCGCGATCTGCTCGCCGCCGGCGTTCGAGTACGGCCTGGACCACTCGCTCCAGGTTTCATCCGGCGTCGAGGTATTGCCGGTGCGGGTCGCCACTTCGATGCGGCCGCCGTTGAGGGCCGCGCGCCATCGGATCACGCCCCAGCTCGCGACGGTGCCGGCGTCGCGGATGTCGGACTGATAACTGCCGCTCTCCGCAGGCGTCGGCGACAGCGAGAAGATCTTCCCGGGATTGCTGGTCGCGCCGATGATCCGTCCCGATGCATCCCTCGTCAGCGCCGTGACCTGCCGGGCGCCGGCGCGGGCGAGCAGTGTCGCGCGTGCGGGATCGCCGCCGACGCGGAAGATCTTGCCTTCGTTGCCGGTGCCGACGAGCAACGTGCCGGCGGGCTCGACAACGATGTCGAAGGGAGAGTCTTCACCGGAGTCCCAGAACAGGTCCCAGAGGTTGTCGGGACGAATCCGGTAGATGGCGCCCTGGCCGGCCCGGCGCGGCGGGCGCGGCGCTGACGTGGCAGGCGCCGGCGACGTGACCGGGCTTTCGATGGCGGTGACGCCGGTGATCTCGGCCGACACGGTCGGCACGGGCGGACGGGGCGGCTCGGATGCCTGCGGTTCCACAGTTACGGGCGCGCTCGTCCCCGTGCCATTGACGGCGGCCGCGTAGATCGTCCCATCCGTCGCGAGACGGATCGCGTGGATCTCGCGATACGGCGAATCGAGCAGCACGAAAGCCTTGCCGGCGGGATCGATCCGATAGATGCGGCCAGGCGATTCCGTTCCGGCCAGCAGGTATCCCTCACGGTCGAAGGCGAGCGTGACGACGTTGGTCGTGTTCGTGCGGTAGAAAGGGGTCCCTTTGCCGTCGGGTGTGATCTTGTAGATGATCCCCTTATCGCCGGTGGCTGCGAACACGTTGCCGGAACGATCCGTCGCGAGCGACCAGATGTACTTGTCGTCGGGATCGAACAGGGTCTTCGACGTGCCGTCGGCAGCCACGTGATAGATCCGGCCGTCAGGCGAGGTCCCGACGTAGAGGCCGCCATTCGGCGCGAGGGCGACCGCGTGCACCTCGAGTTCGCTCGCATCGAAGAACGTCGTCACCGTGCCGTCCTTCGCGAGCCGCAGCAGCTTGCCTTCGTTGCCGCTTCCGCTCCACAGCGTGCCGTCAGGCCCGGCGTGCAGGGTCCAGAGAAATGGCGCCGCGGTCTCTGCGAGCACTGACGCCGTCGGGCCGAGCAGCACGCGGCCGTCGCTGTCGATCGACAGGTTCTCGACGTCACCTTGCAGGAAGTCGGCCTGGGTGCCGACCGTCCAGAACGTAGGGGCGGATGCGGAGACGACAGCCCAGCAGACGGCCGAGACCGCGAGGGCGGCCGCGGCAACACGAATGTTCAGCATGAATGGTTGAATCCTACTCGCGGCCCGGCCGGGACTCGACATCGATCGTCAGCGTGCGGGACCCGGCGACGGCCACGTCCATCGGGATCTCGTACTCGGCGACCGCGGCGCTGCGGATCGGGCTGAAGCTGCCGCCGTTGCGGTCTGCTTCGAGCACCGAGAGCACCGACGGGGGAAGCGCGGTCAGCGCTTCGCCGTTGACTACGGCGCCCGGCGCGCCGGTCAGGACGCGGACGTAGATCCGATTGTTCCGTCGCGTCTCGTTGAGGACGCGAATCAGTTGCGCGGCGCTCTGCGGCTGCAGCGTGCGCCCCAGCTCGCGCTGCTCGATCGCGTTCAAGCTGCGTCCGTCGGTGACCAGGACCGTGAGCGAGCCGCTCGCGTTCGGCGGGATGGCCACGTCGATCGTCGAGATCTTCTCTTCACCGCGGTAGCTGCGGGTCAGCACCTTGAGCGGGACCGTGCGTCCGGCGCGCGGCCGGATGTCGTCGATCCACACGCGCTCGATCGTGGCTGAAAGCGGAGTCTCGCTGGCCTCGACGGTGAACTCGAGCGCCTCGAGCGTGAGTTTCTCACGGTCGTTGCCGAGGAGCATCGTGAGCGGACCGCCGATCGAGGTTGCGGCGGCGAGCGCGGGCGCTTCGCCGGCGAAAACGTCCTCGAAGGCCACGTCGGCGTGCCCCTTCACCTTCGCGGCCCCCTTGAGCGCAAAGGTCGCCATGCCGAAGTTCCGTTCGTAGCCGGTCAGCGTGTTGAAGAGCGTGACATACGAGAGCAGCGGCGTGAACGTCTGGTCGGTGCCGATCCGGAACGTGAAGGTGCGGCTCGTGGTGCCCCCGTTGCGGTTGGAGCGGAGCGTCACCGTCATCGGCACGGTGCGCGGCGCCGGGCCGAGCGTTCCGGCGATCGCGGTCGCGCGATCCTGCTTCAGCGTACCGATCACGTCTCCCATCGTCGTGATCTTGAACGACGACATCAGGCTCGGCAGCATCGCGTAGACGTAGGCGCGCGTCATCGGCAGTTCGGCCGGACCGAGATTGAAGAACGGGTGGCCGAAGGCGTAGACCTTGTCGCCGTCGATATGGGTGATCGTGCCGGTGGCGCCCATCTCCAGGTCTCCGCCGACGAGCGACACGCCGATCGCATCACCCTCGCGCAGCGGTCCGGCGAGCGCGCGGAGTTCCTCGGCTGACGCACGGCCGCCAACCGCGCCGCCGGCAACGGCGGTGAAGCCGGCGTCGCTGAAGATGGATCGCACCAGGTCCACGGTCTGAGGTTCGAACCCGGTCATGACGAGCGGCGTGGCGATCGGCCGAAGCATCGTGGCGAGCTGGGCTCCTTCGGTGGCGGGGATGCCGATCGACTGCACGTCAGCGCCGCGCGCGGCAAACGGCGCGAGGCGCCGGTACGAGGCGCGAAGCGCAGATGCCAGCGACTCCGGAGTGATCGGCAGCTGGATCTTCGCCGCTTCGCCGGTCCGGCGCGTGCCCATCGCGGCCGCGTCCTTCATCTCCTCGATCGGTGTGATGCCGGCGATCGCCTCGGTGGGGAAGGAACCGATCGCATACCCCACGGCTCCGATCAGGCGGCCGTCCACGTAGACGGGGCTTCCGCTCATGCCGGCGGCGACGCCGGTCTTCTCGAGCGGTCCGCCTTCGAGCTTCGCCAGGATCAGGTCCCGCTTCGGTCCCTGAATATTGCGCAGCACGCCGATGATCCGGACCGTGAACTCGCTGAGTTCGGCCCCCTCGAACACCGTGCGGCCGACGCCCACCATCCCCGGCTTGATCTCATCCACCGGCATGATCCGCGACTGCATCGACGAGGTGCGGCCGAACGAGACGACGCACAGGGTCGCAAGCAGAAACGCTGCGGCGGCAGATCGGATCCTCATGGTATTCGTCAAGTTGTTATAAAGGTTAACTGCTTCAGAATCAAGAAGAAAGCCGCCAATCGGCCGATCGGGATCCGCCGGCGCGATCCTCCGTTCGACCGATCAGCGATCGGCCGATCGTTGACTCGGCGTGAGCCGTCTGATATCGTCACCACGTTTTGACGCAGAACGTCCTCAGCCGGTCGAACCGTTATTACCAGGGCTATTGGTGGTGGTACGCCTGTGCTGAGGAGGCGATGCTGACGTCCGTGTAACGAGCGACAAGACAGCGACGACGACGATCCAGAGCCTCCCAGCCGAAAGGCGCGGGAGGCTTTTTCTTTTTCTGCCATGCCTCACATACCGCAGATCTGCGTGACCGTGACCGGCCGAACCATGGACGAGATCCGCCGCAAGCGCGACGCCGCTGCCGGTGCCGACCTCGTCGAGGTGCGGCTCGACGGCGTGGACCGCCCCGACGCCGCCGGCGCGATCGAAGGACGGCTGCGTCCGGTGATCGTGACCTGCCGTCCGCACTGGGAAGGGGGGCAGTTCGACGGATCGGAAGAGGAGCGCCGGCGCATCCTCACCGAGGCGATGGCCGCCGGAGCCGAATTCGTGGACGTCGAGCTTCGCGCCACGTTCACGGCCGACGTGATCCGGCTGCGGCGCGGACGCGGCGTGATTGCCTCGCTCCACCTGTTCGACGGTCCCGTGAAGGACGTGGACGAACGCGTGCACTGCCTCAGGTCCACCGGCGCCGAGATCGTCAAGTTCGCGATGCAGGTCGACGCGCTGACCGATACGCTGCCGCTGTTCGACGTCGCCGCGCACGCCGCCGCCGACGCTCAGGGGCATCTGCTCGTCGCGATGGGGCCGCGCGGCGTCCACACGCGCGTGCTCGCTTCACGCCTCGGCAATCGCTGGACCTACTGCGGCGACGGCGTGGCGCCGGGCCAGCTGCCCGCGTCACGCATGCTGGGAGAGTTCCACTTCCGCCGTATCACGCCTGCATCCGCGCTCTACGCCGTCGTGGGCTCTCCTATCGCGCACTCGCTCTCGCCTGCGATGCACAACGCCGGGTTTGCCAACGCCGGCCTCGATGCGGCGTACGTCGCGCTCGATGCACGTGATGCGGACGACTTCGTGACCTTCGCGCGCGCGATGAGTCTCCGCGGCGCGAGCATCACCGCGCCGTTGAAGGTCGCGATGATGCAGCACATGGACGAGTGCGACGCGCTCGCCCGCGAGGTCGGCGCGATCAACACGCTCGACGTCCGCGGCGGCCGATGGATCGGCAGCAACACCGACGTCGCGGGTTTTCTCGCGCCGCTCAAAGGACGGATGGCGCTGCGCGGCGCGCGCGTCGCCGTTCTCGGGGCCGGCGGTGCGTCGCGCGCGGTTGCCGTGGCGCTCAAGCAGGAAGGCGCATCCGTCAGCATCTGCGCCCGCCGGCCCGAAGAGGCCAAGGCCGTCGCGAGGGTCGCCGGTGTCGGCACGGGGACGTTTCCGCCGCCCCCCGGGTCCTGGGACGTGCTCGTCAACGCGACCTCAGCGGGCAGCAGACCGGGCGATCAGAGTCCGATGGCCGGCATCGCGCTCGACGGCGAGATCGTGTTCGATCTCGTGTACTCGCCGGCCGAAACGCCGCTGATCGCGCAGGCGCGCGCCGAGGGCTGCTGGACGATCGGCGGTATCGAGATGCTCATCGCCCAGGCGGAGCGGCAGTTCGAAACCTGGACCGGGTCGGCGCCGCCGCCCGGCTTGTTTGCCGCGGCGGTCGACGCCGCGTCGGGATGGAAAACGGGAGTGCGTACGTGAAGCAGACTACGTTCGAGGAATTCGTCGATCTTGCCCGCCGGGGAACGTTCGTTCCGGTGGTCCGCGAGATCATGGCCGACCTGCTGACGCCGGTGTCGGCCTTCATCAAGATCGCCGAGCACTCCGATTACGCCTTTCTCTTCGAGTCGGTCGAAGGAGGCGAGCAGGTCGCGCGCTACTCGTTCCTCGGCAAGGACCCGTTTCTCGTGCTGCGCGCGCGTGGGGCGCGCACCATCATCGACCGCTCGGGCGTGACCACCGAGAGCGACGAACCGTTCATCGACGTCACGCGCCGCTTGATGACCGAGTTCCAGGCGCCGTTCGTCCCCGGACTCCCTCGCTTCACCGGCGGCGCGGTCGGGTTCGTCGGCTACGACGCCAGCGCCGTCTTCGAGCCGGCGCTGGGCGAGACCTGGCAGAAAGCGGGATGGATCACGTCAGAGGATGCCGAAGACGACGCCGGCTTCATGCTCTTCGACACGGTGCTCGCGTTCGATCACGTCAAGCACCGGATCCTGATCATCGCCAACGCGCGCGTTGCCGCGGACGAGGATCTGGCCGCGCTCTATCAGTTCGCCTGCGCCAAGATCGACTTTCTCGAACGCGAGCTGGAACGCGGGCTGTCGCAGCCGGAGCGGACGGCTTCGGCGGCGCCCGAGGTGGTTTCGAACACCACCCAGGAACGGTTCGAAGCGGGCGTCCGCTCGATCAAGGATCACATCGCCGCCGGCGACATCTACCAGGCCGTCCTCTCGCAACGCTTCGAAGCCGACATCACCGCGGATCCGTTCACGGTGTATCGCGCGCTGCGGCACGTGAACCCGTCGCCATACATGTATTTCATCCGCCTGGGCGAACTCGCGATCGTGGGATCCAGCCCCGAGATGCTGGTCCGCGTCGAAGCGCGGCGCGTCGAGACGCACCCGATCGCCGGCACGCGCCCGCGCGGCACCAACGACGACGAAGACCTGCGGATGGCCGAAGAACTGAAGCGCAGCGAGAAGGAACGCGCCGAGCACGTGATGCTCGTCGACCTGGGGCGGAACGACCTCGGGCGCGTCTGCGACTTCGGCTCGGTCCGCGTGCCGCAGTACATGTCGCTCGAGCGCTTCTCGCACGTCATGCACCTCGTTTCGAGGGTCGAGGGCACGCTCGCCGAAGACCGCGATCACCTCGATGCGCTCGTCGCGTGCTTCCCGGCCGGCACGGTGTCGGGCGCGCCCAAGATCCGCGCGATGCAGGTGCTCGCGGACCTCGAACCGGCCCGCCGCGAGATCTACGCCGGAGCGGTCGGCTACATCGACTTCGCGGGCAATCTCGACTTCTGCATCGCGATCCGCACGATCACGATGCGCAACGGCCGCGCCCGCGTCCAGGCCGGGGCCGGCATCGTCGCCGACTCGAATCCGGCGGCCGAGTACGAAGAGACGCGCGACAAGGCGCGGGCGCTGATCCAGGCGCTGTCAATGGCTGAAGCGGGGCTCTGAGGAATGCCGATCACCTGCAGTGTGCACGGGCGTGGGCGAGCGAGCGCCGCGAGCGAGCCACGCGACCGGAGCGAGCCGGCGAAGCGGCGAGCGAGGGCGCGTGTAGGGGAGTCCGAGGGGCAAAGCCCCTCGGAAAATTAATGCTCCTACTGATCGACAACTACGACTCGTTCACGTTCAACCTCGCCCAGTACTTCGGCGAGCTTGGCGCCCCTCCGCTCGTGAAGCGGAACGACGAGATCACCGTCGAAGACGTCGTCCGCCTGAAACCGACCCGGATCGTGATCTCGCCGGGGCCTGGCCGTCCTGAAGACGCGGGTATCTCGGTCGAGGTGATCAGGCAGCTGGGGGCGCAGATCCCGGTACTTGGAGTCTGCCTCGGGCACCAGGCAATCGGCTATGCGTTCGGCGGCGCGATCGTGAGGGCGCCGCAGTTGATGCACGGCAAGGTGTCGCCGGTGCAGCACGACGGCAAGGGGATCTTCAAGGGGGTCTCGCAGCCGTTTCCAGCCGGCCGCTATCACTCGCTGATCGTCGGGGACCCGTTGCCCGACGCCCTCGAACCAACGGCGCACGCCGACGACGGGACGCTGATGGGCCTGCGGCACCGGACGCTGCCCATCCACGGCGTTCAGTTCCATCCGGAGTCGGTCCTGACCGGCCAGGGGCACCTGATGCTCCGCAATTTCCTGGAGTTGTGATGTTCGCTCAATTGCTCGAGAAGCTGCACCGGCGGCAGGACCTGACCGAAGAGGAAGCCTCGGCCGCCATGGCCGAGATCATGGAAGGACGCGCGCAGGCAGCGCAGATCGCGGGGTTCCTGGTCGCGCTCGGCATGAAAGGGGAGCGGCCGCGTGAAATCGTCGGCCTCGCCCGCACGATGCGGGCACGAGCGACGAAGCTCACGCGCGAGTTCGCGCCGGTCTTCGACACGTGCGGCACGGGCGGCGACCGCGCGCACACGTTCAACGTCTCGACGATCGCGGCACTCGTGGTCGCGGCGTGCGGTGTCCGAGTCGCGAAACACGGCAACCGCTCGGTGTCGAGCCGCTGCGGCAGCGCCGACGTGCTCGAGGCGCTCGGCGTCAACATCACGGCCCCACCTGAGGTCGTCGAACGCTGCCTCGACGAAGCCGGCATCGCCTTCTTCTTCGCGCCGACGTTCCATCCCTCGATGCGGCACGCCGGGCCGGCGCGAAAGGAGCTGGGCATCCGCACCGCGTTCAACCTGCTCGGCCCCCTGACGAATCCGGCCGGCGCCAGGCGACAGCTGGTCGGTGTGCCGAAACCCGAACTCACGGAACTGGTGGCGCGCTCGCTCGCGCTCCTCGGCTCCGAACGCGCGTGGGTAGTACACGGCGCGGACGGCCTCGACGAGGTTTCGACGACGGGTTACACCAAGGTATCGGAGGTGAAAGACGGCGCGGTGAACACGTTCTACGTCCATCCGCACGATTTCAAGCTGCCGAAGGCCGGTCCCGAGGCGCTGCGCGGCGGTGACGCCGCGGCGAACGCCACCATCACCCGGAACGTGCTCAGCGGCAAGCCTGGACCCGCACGCGAAATCGTGCTGCTCAATGCCGGGATCTCACTGCTCGTCGCCGGCGAAGTTCCCAACGTCGGCGAGGGGATCGACCGCGCGGCTGCGGCAATCGACAGCGGCGCGGCGTCCGCCACGCTCGAGAAGCTGGCTGCCGTGTCGCAGATGGGAGCGGCGGTCGGATCATGAACGTGACCGGATCCACGGGGCTCCTCGATACGATCGTCGCGGCCACGCGCGCGTCGGTTGCCTGCCGCGAACGCTCTCATCCCTTGACGTCCTCGGATATCAGCCGTCAGCCGAATGGCGCTGGATTCCTGGAAGCGCTCTCGTCCTCTGCCGCGCCCCGGATTATCGCCGAGTGCAAGCGCCGGTCCCCCTCGCGTGGAATCCTCCGCAAAGCGTACGATGCGGCAGCGCATGCCAGGGCCTACGCGGATGCCGGGGCAGCCGCGGTTTCGGTCCTCACCGAACCCACCTTCTTCGATGGTGATCCGCGGCACCTCGCTGCCGCGCGCGACGCGATCTCGATCCCGATCCTCCGCAAGGACTTCATCGTCTCCGGCTACCAGGTGATCGAGGCGGCCGTCCTCGGCGCCGACGCGATCCTCCTCATCGTCGGAGCACTCGACGACGATGACCTGCGGGATTTGCATCGCGCCGCCGATGCGCTGGGCCTCGCCGCGCTCGTCGAGGTACACGATGAGATCGAACTGGATCGTGCACTGGCCGCCGGAGCGCGCATCGTCGGCGTCAACAGCCGCAATCTCAGGACACTCAGCGTCGATCTCGGCGTCACCGAACGGCTCGCCGCCCGCATACCTGACGACGTGGTCGCCGTCGCCGAGAGCGGGATCCGGTCCGCGGACGATCTGCGGCGGCTGGCCGACCGTGGCTACGACGCGTTCCTGATCGGCGAGCGGCTGATCGTGGAGCCGGATCCGGGTGCCGCGCTGCGTGCGTTGAGGTCTGCATGGTCCGCGTGAAGATCTGCGGCATCACGAGGCTCGACGACGCACTCCTGGCGACCGAGCTGGGCGCCACGGCCCTGGGGTTCGTGTTCTGGCCAAAGAGTCCGCGGGCGATCGAGGCGGATCTGGCGGCGGCAATCTCCGAGCAGCTGCCCGCGTACGTTTCGACGGTCGGTGTCTTCGTCGATCAGCCGGTTGACGAGGTCCGCCGGACCGCGGCAACCGCTCGGCTTGCCGCCATACAACTCCATGGGGACGAACCGCTCGACTACGCACGCCAACTGCTACAGCCCGTGATCAAGGCCGTAGCGGTCGATGAAGGGTTCGTTGCGGAATCGCTCGATGCGATCCCGGCGGAGATCACCGTCCTGCTCGATGCTCGCGATCCCATCCGCCGGGGCGGCACGGGACAGATGATCGACTGGACGCTCGCGCGCAAAGCAGCCGAGCGGCGTCCGATCTTCCTTTCCGGTGGCTTGAATCCGGAGAACATCCGCCAGGCGATCGCCCAGGTGCATCCGTACGGTGTGGACCTCTCCTCAGGGGTCGAGTCCGCGCCTGGCGTCAAGGATCCGGACCGGCTGCGCGCCTTCTTTGGAGCACTACATGACTCAGATCGTGGCTGATATTTCTCCGTCGTTCGGCCGGCGCGATCCCGACTCGCGCGGGTACTACGGTGCGTATGGGGGGCGCTTCGTTCCCGAGACGCTCGTCGCTCCCGTGCAGGAACTCGAACGCGCGTATTACGAGGCGCGGCTGGACGGCGAGTTCCGCGAGTCGCTCCAGCGGCTGCTCACGGACTACGTCGGCCGTCCGACGCCGCTCTACGAGGCGCGTCGTCTCTCGGCATCGTTGGGCGGCGCGCGGATCTTCCTCAAGCGCGAGGATCTCGCACACACCGGCGCGCACAAGATCAACAACGCGCTCGGGCAGGCGCTGCTGGCACAGCGCATGGGAAAACGTCGTGTCGTCGCG
>DASWVN010000049.1:0-3405 GCA_036401215.1 Vicinamibacterales bacterium
AGACGTCGGCTGGCGGCGAGGTGTCGGGGGCGAACGCCAGCGAGAGGCCGGCCCGGCGGATCATCAGCGCGCGGAACGCGACCGCCTGCACCGCAATGGCGCGAAGCGAGACGCGAGCGGACGCGTCACTGCGGTCGCGCGCGAACTTCGACAGTTCCTCGATCAGGCCGGCGGCCCGCGCCGCCTGCGCGCGGATCCGGGTCAGCGCCCGGCGCGCAGGCTCGCCGAGATCGGGCTGGCTTTCAAGGAGCTCGGCGCTCCCGCCGATTATCTGGAGCGCATTGTTGACGTCGTGCGCCGTTCCGGACACCACGCGCGCGACCGTGGCCAGGCGATTGAGGGAGACGATCGCCTCCTCGCCTGCTTCGAGAGTCTTGTTCAAAATGGACCTCCGGGGCCGATCGATGACGCCGGCCCCGCGGATGCATGCGTGCATCAGGATAGCAGCACCGTTCCATCCGCTCCTCATTTGCCACTTGAGTCCTGCCCCGCCTTTCGATAGGCTCCGGCCGTACGACGGATACGCGATGCATCCGTCTGTAGAGCGAGGAGGTGGCCTCGTGCCGCGTGCGTCCGCTGCCCGTCCCGTCCGCACACTCGAAATCGGGTTGTGCGCCGTCGTGCTTCTCTTGATGCTCATCGCGGTGTCGTACGCCGGATGGATCAGCGTCAGCTACTACTCGAACATCGGTGTCTGACCGCGGCCGTCACGGGACGACGGTCGAGACGTGTTCGAGCCTCGTTCATAGAATGTCGCTACTTGTCAGGTCCGGCGCGAGGGCACGATGACGAAACGACAGACCCGCTTCTTCTTCATCGTCGGAACAACGCTTTCGGCGGTGCTCTTTCTGATCCTTACCATCCACAGCCACACCCGTTTTCCGGCGTTGACGAACGAGGCAGACCTGACCGATGCGGTCATCGCGGGCAAGCACGTCTGGCACCGCAAGAACTGCATCAACTGTCACACGCTCCTCGGGGAGGGGGCCTACTACGCGCCGGACCTGACGAAGATCGCGCAGCAGCGCGGCCCGGTGTATCTCACGGCGTTCCTGAAGGATCCATCGCTGTACTACTCGGAAGAGCGGCATGGCCGCGTCATGCCGAACCCCCAACTGTCGGACCGCGAAATAGAACAGGTCATCGCGTTCCTGACCTGGGTCTCGCGCATCGACAACCAGAACTGGCCGCCGCGGCCGATCCTGGTCAGCGGCACCCCTCAGGCGGTCGATGTGGCTGCTGCGCAGCCGGAAGCAACCTCGGCCGACCCCGTGGCGCTCGGTGAGGCGCTGTTCCGGCGATCCCCGCCCGCCTGTTTCAGCTGCCATTCGATCCAGGCTGGAATGGTGCTCGCGGGGCCTTCGCTGGCCGGCGTGGCCACGCGGGCGGCCGAGATCGTCAACAGTCCCTCATACAAGGGATCAGCGCGCACGCCGGAGGATTACATCCGCGAATCGATCATCAATCCCAGCGCCTACCTCGTTCCCGGCCCGACCTTCTCCGCGGCCGGGACCTCATTCATGCCGCCATTGGGCGACACCATGACACCCGAGGAGATCGACCAGCTCGTCGCGTATCTCGCGACCTTCAAGTGACAGGAGACGCGGAATGCGCTACCGGACACAGGCTGTCGCTTACCCATATTTCGTCGTCGCGCTGCTGCTCTACGGCTTGCAGATGGTCTTCGGCCTGCTCGCGGCCGCCAAGTACCTGGGGCCGGATCCCATTCAGAACTTCCTCCCCTTCGACATCACGAAAGCGGTCCACACCAACCTGCTGATCGTCTGGACGCTGACCGGCTTCATGGGCGCGGCGTACTGGCTCGTGCCGGAGGAGTCACGAACCGAACTGCACAGCCCGAAACTGGCGTATGCCGCCCTGACGCTCTGGACGATCGCCGGCGTGACGGCGATCGTCGGATATCTGTTCGGCTGGACGGCCGGCAACAAGTTCCTCGAACAGCCGCAGCCCGTGAAGATCGCGATCGTCATCGTCATGCTGATGTTTCTCTATAACCTGGGGATGACGATCTTCAAGGCTCGCCGGTTGACGACGACAGAAGGCGTGCTCGTGGCGGGCCTCGCGTTCACGGCGATCCTGTACATCCCGGCCCTCTTCGAATTCGACAACTACACGGTCGCGATCTTCTATCGCTGGTGGACGGTCCACCTCTGGGTCGAAGGGGTGTGGGAGATGATCCAGGGCGCGCTGCTCGCCTACCTCCTCATCCGTCTCTCGGGCATCGATCGAGAGGTCATGGAAAAATGGCTGTACGTCATCGTCGGCCTGACGTTCATCTCGGGGCTGCTGGGAACGGCGCACCATTACTACTACGTCGGCGTCCCGTCGTACTGGCTGCCGCTCGGTGGATTCTTCTCAGCGCTCGAGCCGCTTGTCTTCGTCGCGATGTCTGCCTACGCATACCAGGCCATCCGGCGTTCGGGGATGGCGCATCCCAACACGATGGCGCTCCACTGGACGCTGGGCAGCGCCATCTTCTCCGCACTCGGGGCCGGCCTGCTGGGGCTCGCGCACACGTGGCCATCGGTGAACCGATGGACGCACGGCACCCTGATCACGCCAATGCACGGCCACTCAGCCTTCTTTGGCGCCTACGTCATGATCATCCTTGCGGTCATCACCTATGCCTTGCCCTTGCTGCGCGGCTATCCCGAAACGCGGCGTGAAACAAAGACCGCCCTCTGGGCGTTCTGGCTCCAGGTTGGCGGGATGTTCGGCATGACGATGGCCTTCGCGGCAGCCGGCATCGCCCAGGTGTATCTCGAGCGCATTCTCGGGTTCGGGTATCTCGAGACACAGGCGAAGATCCAGGTGCATTTCCTGATGCTCATCGCCACCGGCGTGTTGTTCACCGCGGGCGTGGCACTCTACCTATGGGACTTCTTCTTCCTGACGCCCCCGGTGCAGGCCGAGGCGGATCGGCCGGCACAGGCGGCGACGACGTAGACATGAGCCATCCCGGGCCGATACGCTCCATCAGCACACGGGCGGAAGGCTCAACCTCCCCTGACCGGCACGATGGACTGCGCTGGCCTGGGCCCGAAGCGCCGTTCTATCTGCCAACCGGCGACGAAATCGACGTCTTCGAAACTTCGCACCGGCGCAGGCTGCCGGTGATGCTGAAAGGGCCGACCGGGTGTGGGAAGACGCGGTTCGTCGAGCACATGGCCTGGCGGCTGGGCCGTCCGATCGTCACGGTCGCCTGCCACGACGATCTGTCTGCCAGCGATCTCACCGGCCGCTATCTGATTCGCGGCAACGAGACGATCTGGCTCGACGGCCCGCTCACACAGGCGGCGCGCGCGGGCGCGATCTGCTATCTCGACGAGATCATCGAGGCACGGCAGGATACCGTCGTCGTCATCCACCCGCTGACGGATGACC
>DASWVN010000050.1:0-6206 GCA_036401215.1 Vicinamibacterales bacterium
GGCGGCCGGGGACGGGGAGGTTTCGGCGGCTTCGGCGGCGGCCGCGGCGGCGCGGGCACCGCGGTGTCGCCGCAGTTCCCGGCGCCGGCGGCGAACACCGTCATCGGGACGGTGACGCCTGGCGAGTATCGGGTGGTCCTCAGCGTCGGCGGCCGCGAGTACACGCAGCGCGCCCTAGTGCTGGGGGAAAATTAGCGAACTCCGAACTGCGAACTCAGAACTTTGGGAGGGGCAGGGCCGAGGCCTTGCCCCCTTTTTTCCGCCTCGACGCCTCGCCCCCGCTCTTTGCTCTCGCGCGCAATCGTGAACATCCTTCAAGGCGCGCCCGAATCGACGACACCTGATCCGCGCGCGACTTCGTTGAAAGTTGTCGCAGGCGCCTGCATCTTGCGGGTGGCCCATTCCTTGCGCTCTGCGATGCCCGACATGAACAACCTTACGTTGACATCAGGAGTTCTGGCCTCCGTCCGACGTCTGTTGTTGACGGTTACGGTTCTCGTAACCTTCAGCAGCGCGGCGTTTGCGCAACTCGCATCCGAGCCGGTGGTCTCGGGGCTTTCTTCGCCGGTCGCGTTCGTCCAGGATCCTTCGCGTCCCGACGTGCAACTCGTGCTCGAACAGGACGGACGGATCCGCGTCGTGCAGAACGGGACGTTGCTGGATCAGGACTTTCTCGATCTGACCGCAGACGTCCTCTCCGGCGGTGAGCGCGGCCTGCTCGGCCTCGCCTTCGCGCCCGACTACGCGTCCAGCGGACGCGTGTACGTGAACTTCACGAATACGGCGGGGAACACGGTGATCGCGCGCTTTCTGCGGTCGACCGCCGATCCGCTGCGCGCGGATCCCCTGAGCCGGTTCGACCTCGTCTGGCCCGGCGGGCTCGCGTTCATCGAACAGCCGTTCGCGAATCACAATGGCGGGCATCTCGCGTTCGGCCCTGATGGGTATCTCTACATCGGCATGGGCGACGGGGGCAGCGCCAACGATCCCGCGCACCGCGCGCAGGATCCGCAAACGCTGCTCGGCAAGATGCTGCGAATCGACGTGTCGGTCGACGCGACGCATCCGACCGGGTATGTCGTACCGCCCACGAATCCCTTCGTGACTGATCCTGCGGTGCTCGACGAGATCTGGGCCTTCGGATACCGCAACCCGTGGCGCTTCAGCTTCGACGATCCGGCGCGCGGTGGAACGGGCGCGATGATCGTGGGCGACGTCGGCCAGGCAGCCTGGGAGGAGATCGACTACGAACCTGCCGGCGCGGGCGGGCGCAACTATGGCTGGCGCAATCGCGAAGGCGCGCACGACAACGTCGCAACCCTGCCGCCGTTCTCGCCGACGCTCACCGATCCGATATTCGAGTACCCGCGCGATCCGGGCGGTGGCGCCGTCACGGGCGGCTTCGTCTACCGAGGCGCGGCGCTCGGCGCGTCGTATCTCGGCCGGTACTTCTTTGCCGACATCTCGACGAGCCGGGTGTGGTCATTCGATCTGTCGGTCGATGCCGGAACAGGCGAAGCGACCGCTGTCGACCTCATCGAGCACACGACCGAACTCGGGAGCGGCGCGACGACCGTCTCGTCGTTCGGTGTCGATGCGAACGGGGAACTCTACACCGTGAACCACGCAACGGGTGAGATCCGCCGCATCGCGCTCGCGAGCGGGAGTTGCACGACGCCGCAGCCGGTGGCCGACTGGGTCTGTGTGAATGGCGGATGGCTGCCTCCGGAACTGGCGCCAGGTGGAACACCACCACCACCACCGCCGCCACCGCCGACGACGGGTGAGTGCTCAACGCCACAGCCTGTGGCCGACTGGGTCTGCGTGAACGGGGGATGGCTGCCTCCGGAACTGGCGCCAAACGGCGCGCCTCCGCCGCCACCACCACCGCCGCCACCGACGACCGGCGAGTGCACGACGCCGCAGCCTGTGTCCGACTGGGTATGCGTGAACGGAGGATGGCTGCCTCCGGAACTGGTGCCGGGCGGCACGCCACCACCACCGCCGCCCCCACCGCCTGCGCCCTCACCGGAGGCCTGCGCGACACCGGATCCTTTCGTCGACATTCCGGGCCTCGTCGGGATCTGCCAGAACGGCGGATGGATCGCAACGGAGCAACTCGATTCGAGCGCGACGATGAGGTTCCACGCCGAGCAGGGAGGATTCTGGGCGTTGCACCTCGACGATGGCCGGGTGTTCGTGCCGATGATGCCGGTCGATGCGGTGTTTCAGGTGGAGGGACTGAAAGTCGCGTTCACAGGAAAGGTGAGGGCGGACGTGATGTCTGCACAAGGCACGATCGTGGAGATCATCACGATCGCGATCGAGTGAGGGAGAAACTCCGAACTATGAACTCCGAACTATGAACTTCGTAGTTCGGCGTTCATAGTTCATAGTTCATAGTTCGGAGTTCGGAGTTCGGAGTTCATAGTTCGGAGTTTCAGCGCTGTATCGTGAGTCCCGTTCGCCCCTGGACGGCGGACAGGATTGCGTTCATCTGCTCGTTCTCGAAGCGGAGGAACACCGGTTCGGCCTTCGTGGTCAGGATCAGCCAGTTCCGCTCACCGCGGAAGAACCCGAGTCTGCCGAGATCGACCGACACCTCCTGCGCCTTGCCCTCGGCGTCCGTCCACTTCGGTTCCTTCGAACGCGAATAGTACGCCTGCTGGATCGCGGCGTACGGCAGCGACACGATCTCCGCTTCGTCCGATCCATCCCGCACGGAGAGATGATCGCCTGCAAGCGTCAGGACGGCGTCGCGATCGCGCATCGATTTGCCGGCGCTGACGAGGACCCTCACGTCCTTGAATGTCATGGACGGCACGTCGGCCGCCGGTTTGCGGGTCTCTTTCGCCGGGCCGGCCGCACGTGATGGCGGCGGTCCGGCCGCCGCGGCCGTCGAACCGGCGGTCGGTGTCGCGGGAGCGGAGGACGAAACCTGCTGCGGCACTCTCGGAGGTTCCAGCGGATCCGGTTTGGCGGACTCGCCCTCGGGCAGAGGCGGCTGAGCCTGCTCACTCGCGGTCTGCGGAGTCTGTTCCGCCGCCGTGGTTTCCGGCGTCGTCATCGCCGTCGCAGGGGGAGGCGCTTCCTGAAACGCGATGCCCCCTCGTTTGAGCGCCAGGTACCCCAGGCCCACGATCCCCGAGACGAGGACCACCAACATCGCCGCCAGCGTGAAGAGGTGCGCGCGTCCGAGAACCACCGTCGTGCCCGTGCGCTCGACCGCCGGCACGCCACTGCCGGGCGTTGCGGGTCCGGAGCCGGACGCAGCCGGGACGGCCACGGCGGCGCTGGCGACCGGATCCGTCATCGGGCGCGTGGCCACGGTCTGCGATCCGCCCACGAGCGGCATCGTCATGTCACTCGTCTTCAACGCCGCGGGTGTCGGCGTCAACATCGTCGGCAGATCGCCGAGCGCCGCCGGTGTGACGGCGCTCGTGATGGCGGACCTGAACGCTTCGGCGGACTGGAATCGGTCAGACGGCGCCTTCTGGAGCGCCTTCGAAATGATCGCTTCGCACCAGGGCGGCAGGTTGGGACGAAATGTGCCGAGCGGCGTTGGCGCCTCGGCAACCTGCTTCTGCGCCATCGCGATTGCCGTGTCGGCCTGGAACGGCAACTCGCGTGTCAACAGGCGATAGAAGAGCACACCGACCGAGTAGAGGTCCGCGCGGCCGTCGATGTCCTGCCCGAGCACCTGCTCGGGGGCCATGTAGGCCGGCGTGCCCATCATGTAGCCGGCGTTCGTGAAGCTCTCGCCGCCGAGCATCCGCGCGATCCCGAAGTCCATGATCTTGACGACGCCCGTGTCGCCCACCATGACGTTCGCCGGCTTGAGGTCGCGATGCACGATGCCGGCGCGGTGCGCGTGCGCGAGCGCGTCGAGAATCTGCGTGCAGATGTGCGCAGCCTGCGGCGGGTCGAGCGGGCCGAGCCGCTCCGACAGGCTCTGGAGCGTCTCGCCGCGCACGTACTCCATCACCATCAGCAGGTCGTCGCCGTGCTGATGCAGTTCGTAAATGGTTGCGATGCCCGGGTGGTTGAGGCGGGCGAGCGACATCGCTTCCACGCGGAACCGCTTCATCAGTTCCGTGTCGGTGATATCCGGATTGAGGACCTTGATGGCCACCTCGCGGTAGAGCGACTCGTCGAGTGCCTTGTAGACGATGCCCATACCGCCTCTGCCGAGGCGTTCCGTGATGCGGTATTTACCGACTGTCGTGCCAATCATGGGGAGCTGCCGGAATGGCTCAGGCGGCCAGTCTAGGTTCCGGCTGAGGGCGTTGTCAATTGCCGCCGTCCGGCCTGTCAAGCCGAAATAGAAATGTCCCCGTTCTTTACGAAATAGAAATGTCCCTTGGTGATGGCCTGTGGGCGCTGTGCGAAACGCGTCTGCGCGTTTTGCAAGGCGCGGTGGGCGCGTCTGCGCGTCCACGGTGCCGGCAGCGTCCATCGGCCGCTGTCACTGATTCAGCCCCAGTGCTCGTGCACGTTCCTCGCGCTCCGCGTAGCCGCGGCGCCAAGGATGATCAGCATTCGGCCGGCACACCGACCGGCTCCTCGGCGACGCCGTCGCAGGCCGGGCGGGCGGCGTTGACGCTTTCGGCGGAGCCGGAATCTCGGCCCAGCGCATGAGGCGTCCGCGATAGCGCAGTTCAATGCGCCCGTCCGGCCCTTCTCGGACCACCACCGTACTGCGCGCCGGCGCCTGGCTACTCGCCCGCGCGACTTGGAAATACCGCGTGGCATAGCGCACCACCCAGTCATTCGAGAGGACGCGCTCCTCCTCGAGTTGAAAGATCCGGTCGAGGGTGGTCCGACTGGGCGTCCGGCGATGAAAGTCTTCCGCAGAGGCTGGCGGTACGGCGAAGCGCCGGTTGTGCTCGGGCAAATACGTGGTCTCCAGGAAGACATTTGCCGGGGCCAGCTCCGCGATCCCCAACCGGCGCAGTTTCTTGACGAGGCGATCCTGATGGGTCCCGTGATTCCGCTCGACCCGGCCCTTCGCCTGCGGGGAGCTCGCCGCGATGATCGTAATCCCCAACGACGCACACATGCGGCCAAACTGCGTCAACGGCACCGCGCCGGTCGCCTGCTCCTCGGCATTCGGCTCGCGCACATAGACATTCTTCCAATCCGTATAGAGCGCCAGCGGCACGCCGTACGCCTCGATCCACCGGCGCAGCACATCGACCGCCGCCCAGATCGTCTCCTGCTCGCCGAGCCGCGCGAGCGTCCGGCCGGTCGCATCGTCGACGAGGTTCATCAAGCAGCCGCGCGGGCCGCGATCCTCGTACCACGCATGGAAGCTGCCGTCGAGCTGCACCAACTCGCCGAAGTGCGCCTTGCGCTCGCGCCGCTGCCGATGCGGCGCGCGTTTCCGCGCCCGACTCCATAACCCCACGGCCAGCATCCAGCGTCGTAACGTGTCGGGATGCACGCTGATCCCGTCTTCACTCGCCAGATGCTCCGCCGCGAGCGTCGGGCCGAACCGCTCATCGATCGATCCGCTGTACTTCTCGCGCACGAGCGCCAACGCCCGCGCCCGTTCGGTCATCGGCCGCGCATGATTCGACACGCGCCCGGCACTCCGGTGCTTCAATCCTTTCGCACCTTCCGTCCGATACCGTCGCGCCAACCGCTTCGCCTGGCGATAGCTCACGCCCAACAACGTCGCCGCCGACCCGAGACTCAACGCCCCCGCCTTGACGCGGCTCAACACCTCCACCCGCGCCAGCTCTCTCGCACTCATCCATGTCCTTCCCAGCGATAACCCCTTTCGAGGTCATCAGCTTAGGGGACATTTCTATTTCGCTCGCGAGGGGACATTATCAATTCGCGTCAACATTGCCGCCGTCCGGCCCGGATGCGATGATCGAAGGTGGTCCAGGCCCTCTGATGGACGTGAGATTCGCGCGCAGGACCGAACTCGATCACCTCGCGGAGGTGTGGCACGAGGCGTGGCACGATGCGCACGCGCGTATCGTGCCGGCGGAGTTGACGCGAGTGCGTACAGTGGCGAACTTCCGGCGCCGGCTCGAGGCATCGCTGCCTGCCGTTCGCGTCGCCGGGCCGGCCGGAACGCCGGCGGGGTTCCACATCGTCCAGGGAGATGAACTCTACCAGTTGTTCGTGGCCGCGGAAGCGCGCGGGACGGGCGTCGGGCGTGCGCTGATCGAAGATGCGGAAGCGAGGCTGGCGGA
>DASWVN010000051.1:0-5104 GCA_036401215.1 Vicinamibacterales bacterium
GCGATCCAGGACCGGGATGTCGCTCCGGGTCGTCGCATCGAGGCCACGATGCCGTTGAAAGACGGGCCATCGAGCCCGGCGATGGCGCCGCGTGAGGCTCCGTCGTCTGAGTCGCAGGAACGTCAGTCGGGTGAGCACCAGGAGCGTCGGCTTCCGGATCAACGAGCCGTCGAGGTTCCTCGTGAACCGCCCGTGGAGTTTGTGAGGCCGTCCGCGGAGCCTCACGCTCCGCGGGTCGTAGCGCCGGAGCCGGCGGCTCAGACGCTGGCGGAAGCGGCGCCGCGGACGGTCGTGCTGCACACGTCGGCCCCGATGCAGCCGGAGGTGACGGGCGGTGAGTTCGAGATGGTCTCGGCGCCACCGGAAACGCGTGGACCGCTGCCGCGTGAAACCTCCGAGTCGATCGTCCAGTCGCTTCGGATGCAGTATCAGCGCGGCGGTGGGGACGCGGTGGTCCACATCAAGCCGGAACACCTGGGGCCGGTTTCGGTCTCGCTTCGCGTCGAGAACGGATCGGTATCAGCCGTCGTGAATGCCGAAAATCCGGCCGTGGCCGAGTGGCTCAAGGCCAACGAGCACCTGCTGCGGGACGGCCTTGCCGCGAGCGGGCTGCACCTCGAACGGTTCGCCATCAAACGCGATGGTCAATCGCCGGAGGACGGCCGCAAGGGATGGCGGGCTCCCGACGACCGGGCCCGGCGACGGCGAGCGCTCGAGCCCGAATCGACATTTGAAATAACGGTGTGACGCCGGGCCGACACCCTGGTCGGCCCGGCGTCTGCCCCGTCACGCGCGTTCAGCGATTTTCTTCGACATTCCGGCAGGTGGCATGGTCCAGCTGCCGGGCATTGCCGTTGCTGTGTGCTTGTGCACACACATGAGCACCACGGAAACGGCATCGGCATCACCGGCCAGGAAGGGCTCGAAGCTCCTGAAGTTCGGCGTCATCCTCCTTCTCCTCGCGGGTGGGGGTGGCGGCGGCTGGTGGTATTTCTACGGACGGACATCCTCCACGGTGCAGGCGGCCGAACCGGCCCCGGAACCGTCGATGGTCGTCTTCGAACCCTTCATCGTGAACCTGGCGGACCCGGGCGGCCGGCGGTTCCTGCGCGTCTCGTTGCAGCTGCTGATCGTCGGCGACCGCACGGCGGCGGAACTCGGGGAGAAGAAGGGCCTTCTCCATTCCCGCGTCCGGTCGGCGATCCTCGAACTCCTCACGACACAGACATCGGCAGGTCTCGCGACTCCTGAAGGGCGTACCGCGCTCAAGAAGGCGATCGCCGAGACGGCGTCACATCAGCTCGAAGGCACGGAGGTCAGCGATGTTCTCTTCGCCGAGTTCGTCGTCCAGTAACGACGCTGGCGTGACCGTCGATCTCGGACGGCTGCGCGACGTCGTCTGCGGCGTCGACGTCGTGCTCGGGACCGGATCGATCAGCGTGCGGCAGTGCCTCGCGCTGAAGGACGGCAGCATCATCCCGCTCGAGCAGGTGGCCGGCAGCGACCTCCAGGTCGTGGTCAACGGCGTGCCGATCGCGCTCGGCGAGGTGGTCATCGTCGAAGACAGCACGGCCATCCGCCTGACCGAAATTCTTCCGCCGCCCAGCGCGGCCACCGGACGATGACCAACAGCACCCTTGCCGCGTTGATCGTTCTCGCCGGGATGGCCGTGTTCGCCTGGCTGGTGCGGACCGGGCGCATGGGCCGGTTCGCGCCGAAAGCGTCGGCGATCTCGGTCGAGACCGCGACATCCCTGGGCGACCGCCGTCAGCTCGTGATCGTCGGCGTCGAAGGACGGCGGTACCTGATCGGCCTGACGCAGACCCAGGTCGCGCTGCTCACGGAACTGGATCCGACACCGCCGGTGCCGGAGGTGCCGCAGGTATGAACGGCCTGAACCTTCAACTCGACGGCATCGGAACGATCTCGGCGCCGCTGCAGATCGTTCTGCTGCTGACGCTGCTCTCGTTCGTTCCCGCGATCCTGATCACGATGACGGCGTTCACGCGGATCGTCATCGTTTTTCACTTTCTGCGGCAGGCGCTCGGCACCCAGGAAACTCCGTCGAACCAGATCCTCATCGGGCTCTCGCTGTTCCTGACGATGTTCATCATGGCTCCCGTCGCCGATCGTGTGCGCGCCGACGCGCTCGAGCCCGCGATGGCGGGCACGATCTCGGTCACGGAAGCGATGGACCGCGGCGCGCCGCCGCTGCGTGAATTCATGCTGCGACAGACGCGCGAGGACGACCTGCGGCTGTTCATCGAGCTGTCGAAGACGGCGGTGCCCGATTCGCCGACGGAACTACCGCTGCGCGTCGTGATCCCGGCCTACGTGATCTCGGAGCTGAAGACCGGTTTCCAGATGGGGTTCTTTCTCTTCGTGCCCTTCCTGCTGATCGACCTGGTCGTCTCGACGACGCTGCTCTCGATGGGGATGATGCAGCTGCCGCCGGCGATGGTGTCGCTGCCGTTCAAGGTCCTGTTGTTCGTCATGATCGACGGCTGGAATCTTCTGGTCGGGTCGCTCGTGCGGAGTTTCCAGTAGGAGCGGCCTGATGTCTGAAGCGCTCGTCGTCGGTGTCGTCCGGCAGGCCCTCGAGACCGCCATCCTGGTGAGCCTGCCGATGCTGGCCGCCGGTCTGCTGGCCGGCGTGCTCGTCAGCCTGTTTCAGACCGTCACGTCGATCCAGGACAACGTGCTCGCGTTCATCCCGCGCGCCGCCGCGATCTTCGCGGTGTTCGCGCTGACGTTCCCCTGGGTCCTTCGAGTGGTGACTGGATTCTCAGCGGATCTCATCCGCCGGTTGCCCGAGTACATCCGCTGATGGAGCTGGCGGCGGTTGCGCGGTTCGGCATCCTGCTGGTGCGTCCCGGCGCGCTGATGATGGTGGGCCCCGGCCTAGGGGGCCAGCAGGTGCCCCCGCAGGTGCGGATCGCGCTGACGGTGCTGCTCGGGCTCCTGCTGGCGCCAAGCGTGACGATCCCCAGCGGTCCGTCGGTGGGAATCGTGGCCGTGGTGATCCGGGAGGTCGCCATCGGACTGGCGCTGGGCCTGGCCGCGCGGGCGGTCATCGCGGGCGCCGAACTCGCCGGACACATCTGCAGTCAGCAGATCGGCTTCTCGTACGCGGCCACGATCGATCCCGAAGGCGGCGCGCGGAACACGGCGCTCGCGTCGTTGTACGGGCTGCTCGCGACGTTCACCTGGCTGATGATCGGCGGGCATCACCTGTTGATCCGCGCGCTGGACGCCTCCTACACCGGGCTGCCGATCGGCGGCGGCGGTATCGATGCCTCGCTCGTCGGATCCGTCCGCGACGTGCTTGCCGTCGTCTTCGTCACGGGTGTCCGCCTGGCCGCGCCGCTCGTCGCGGTGCTGATGCTGGTCGAGGTCGCCGTCGGTCTGATCTCGCGCAGTGCGCCGGCGCTGAACTTCTTCGTCATCGGATATCCGGTGCGCCTGATCGTCGGCCTGTTCGTCGTTGCCCTCTCGATCGCGACGCTGCCGGGCGTCGTGCGTTCGCTCGCCGAGCGTGTCATCACCATGGGCCTCGCGATGGCTCGTGCCTTTCTGTGAGGATGCATGTCGCAGGAACGCACTGAAAAACCCACAGCGAAACGCCTCAAGGACGCGCGCAAGAAAGGGCAGATCGCGCGCAGCCGCGACCTCGCGCTGGCCGCCGCCTCCGTGGCGGCGACCATGGCGCTTGCGTGGCTCGGCGGCCATCTCATCACCGGACTGATGGAAGAGATGAAGCGCTGGCTGGCAACCTTCGGCGATGCTCCGCTCCACCACGTCACGGCCGGCGAGCTGAGCGCGCTCATCGCGGACGGAGCCATGAGCCTCGGCATCCTGGTGGGACCGATCGCCCTGGTCACGACCGTGGCAGCCGTCGGCATGCACGGGTTCCAGGGAGGATGGTCGTTTGCACCGGGAGCGCTCCGCCTCAACTGGTCGCGCCTCAACCCGGCCTCCGGCCTGAAACGTTTCGGCTTCTCGCGCTCCGGCGTCGAGACGATCAAGGCGATCCTCTCGTCGATCGCCATCGCGTACTTCACGTGGCGGGCGATCGAGGGGCTGCTCATCGAGGCGCCCGAACTCGCCTGGCTCTCGCCGCAGGCGGCGGCGTTCGCCACCTGGAAGCACGCCGAGAGCCTCCTGTGGCGGGCGGCCTGGACGCTCGGTTTCTTCGCGCTCGCCGATTACGGCTGGCAGCACTACACGTTCATGCGCTCGATGAAGATGACGCGCCAGCAGGTGCGCGACGAGCACAAGGAGAACGAGGGCAACGCCGAGGTCAAGGGACGGATTCGCCGGATCCAGCGCCAGATGTCGCAGCGCCGCATGCTCGCCGACGTGGCGAAGGCGACGGTGGTCATCACGAACCCGACGCACTACGCGGTCGCCCTCGAATACCGGCGCGAAACGATGGTGGCGCCGCGCGTCGTCGCGATGGGCGCCGATCACATGGCCAAACGCATTCGCGGGAAGGCGATCGCTCACGGCGTGCCGCTCGTCGAGAACAAGCCGCTGGCGCAGAGCCTCTACGCGACCGCCGAAGTCGGCCAGACGATTCCGGCCGCGCTCTTCGCCGCCGTCGCCGAAGTGCTCGCCTATCTGATTCGCATCAAGCGTCTGGTGCTCTGAGGATCCTATGTCGCTGACCCCGAGACCCTCGTCCGCCTCCCATCTGCTCGCGCCAGGCGCCGTCCTGGCGGTCGTGCTGATGATGGTTGTGCCGCTGCCGCCGCTGCTGCTGGACCTGCTGCTGTCGCTCGACATCGGCCTGGCGGTCGTGCTGCTGCTGACGGCGGTCTACGTGCGGGAACCGATCTCGTTCTCGGTCTTCCCGTCGCTGCTCCTTCTGCTGACCCTCATACGCCTGTCGCTGCAGGTGGCTTCGACCCGTCTCGTGCTGCTGCACGGCGGCGAGGGTATCGACGCGGCCGGGCACGTGATCATGGCCTTCGGCCAGTTCGTCGTCGGCGGCAACTTCGTCGTCGGCGTCGTCATCTTCCTCGTCCTCGTCGGCATCCAGTTCATCGTCATCAACCACGGCGCGGTTCGCATCTCGGAAGTCACGGCCCGCTTCACGTTGGAT
>DASWVN010000052.1:0-8423 GCA_036401215.1 Vicinamibacterales bacterium
CCGGCCGCGCATCTCGCACCTTGCACCCCGCACCGCGCACCGCGGACTCCGCAACCCGGACCCCGGACTCCGGACCCCGGACCCCGGACCCCGTACCCCGGACCGCGCACCGCGGACCGCGTTTGGCACGGTTTCCGCTTAATCTCTACCAAGGAGCGGATTCTGAGATGAGAGGACAGCGATCGGCCGCCGTGCTCGTGGCAGTGCTTACCAGCGCTGCGCTGCTGACAGGACAAACCAGGGTCACGGCGCCCAAAAATAGTTACACCCCGGCACAGGACGTCCAGCTCGGGCGTGAAGCCGCGGCCGAAGTCGAGAACCAGATGCCGATGTTGAACGACGACCGCGTCGACGGCTATGTCGAGCGGGTCGGCGCGCGACTCGTGGACCGCATCCCGGCGGAGTTCCATCACGACGAGTTCCGCTACACCTTCGACGTCGTCAACCTGCGCGAGATCAACGCGTTCGCGCTGCCGGGCGGGCCGATGTACGCGCACCGCGGCATGCTGGAGGCGGCGAAGACCGAAGGGGAAATCGCCGGTGTGCTGGCGCACGAGATCAGCCACGTGGCGCTGCGCCATGGCACGGCGCAGGCGTCCGCCGCAAGGCCGTATCAACTCGGTCAGCTGGGCAGCGCGATTGCCGGAGCGATCCTGGGCGGCAGGGTGGGGGCAATCGTTTCTGAAGGCGGGCAGTTCCTGGCCGGAACGTTGTTCCTCCGCTACTCCCGCGAGTACGAAAAGCAGGCCGACATCCTCGGCGCGCAGATCATGGCCCGTGCCGGCTACGATCCGCGCGACATGGCGAACATGTTCCGCACGATCGAAAAGGAGGGCGGGGGACGCGCGCCCGAGTGGCTGAGCAATCACCCGAATCCTGGCAATCGCGCGGAGTACATCACGCGCGAGGCGCAGGCGCTGCGGGTCCAGAATCCGGTCCGCAACACGCAGGACTTCGAAAGCGTCCAGGCCAGGCTGGCGCAGATGGCGCCTGCGCCAACGACGGAGGAGGCTGCACGCGGCGCCACGAATACGAACACCGGCCGCAGTCCATCCGGCACGAGCGCGCCGACCGGCCGCGTTGCCGCGCCGTCCACGCGATACGTCACCTACAACGAAGGGGACGTCTTCCGGATCGGCGTCCCGTCCAACTGGCGCGAGATGGCGAGCGAGAACTCGGTGACGTTCGCCCCTGAAGGCGGCTATGGCGGCGTCAACGGGCAGAGCGTGTTCACCCACGGCGTCCAGGCCGGTATCGTCCGCAACGAGACGCACAGCCTCGAGGATGCGACCCAGGAACTGGTCGCGGCGTTCGCGCGCTCGAACCCGCAGCTCGCCAGGGCGGGCAACACGTCGCGCGGCACGCTCGGCGGACGCACGGCGCTGCGCACCCAGCTCGCGAACATTTCCGACGCCACCGGCGAACGCGAACGCATCATGCTCTACACGACCCAGCTGCGCGAGGGGACGCTCTTCTATATGCTCGGCGTCGCACCCGAGGGGGAATGGGGCACCTATCAGCCGGTGATCAACAGGGTGGCCTCTTCGATCAGGTTCACGCGCTGAGAAAACCTGGGTTCCAGAGGGTTCCAAAGGGTTCTGGAGGGTTCCAGAAGGTTCCAGAGGGTTCCGGGTTCTGGGGTTCTGGGGTTCTGGGTTCTGGGTTCTGGGTTCTGGGGTTCTGGGGTTCTGGGTTCTGGGGTTCTGGGGTTCTGGGGTTCTGGGTTCTGGGGGTTCTGGGGGGTCTGGTTCTGAGGGTTTTTCCGGAACCCACTGGAACCCCGGCCCGAAGGGCCGCAAAACGCCGCTGTGTTGGATATGATCTCCGTCAATGCAGCGTTCTATCCTCGCCACGATTGTTCCGTTCGCCGCCGCCGGACTTTTATTCGCCCAATCCTCACCGCCTGCTTCCGAAGCACAGGTCGACAAGGTCTTCTCCCGTTGGACCACGCAGACGCCTGGCTGCGCGGTCGGCGTGTCGAAGGGGGGGACGCCGGTCCTCCAGAAGGCCTACGGCATGGCGGACCTCGAACACGACGTGCCGAACCGTCCCGACACGATCTTCGAGGCCGGCTCGGTCTCGAAGCAGTTCACCGCCGCCGCCATCCTCCTGCTCGCGCAGGAGGGCAAGCTGTCACTCGACGATCCGGCGCGAAAATATGTTCCGGAACTGCCTGACTACGGCGCGCCGCTCACGATCCGGCACATGCTCCAGCACACCAGCGGCCTGCGCGATTGGGGAGAGGTCGCCTCGATCGCCGGGTGGCCCCGGACGACGAGGGTGCACACCCATGCGCACGTGCTCGACATCGTCAGCCGGCAGAAGGCGCTGAACTTTCCGACCGGGGCACAGTTCTCCTACAGCAACACCGGCTACAACCTGGCCGCCATCATCGTGTCGCGCGTCAGCGGAACGTCGTTCGCCGAGTTCTCGCGGCAGCGGATCTTCGAACCGCTCGGCATGACGCACACGTCATGGCGCGACGACTTCACGCGCATCGTGAAGGGCCGCGCCAACGCCTACGCGCCGGCGGGCGACTCGTTCCGGCTGAACATGCCCTTCGAGAACGTCCACGGCAACGGCGGGCTCCTGACAACGGTCGGCGACCTGCTCAAATGGAATGAGAACTTCGTCTCGCCGAAGATTGGCGATGCCGAATTCGTGAAGATCCAGCAGGAGCCCGGCACACTGAACGACGGCAGGGCGCACGACTACGCGCTGGGGTTATACGTCAGGCCGTACAAGGGCGTACCTGAAGTCAGCCACAGCGGGTCCACGGCTGGCTATCGCGCCTATCTCACCAGATTCCCCGAGCAGCACCTCTCGGTAGCCGTGCTCTGTAACGCGGGCAACGCCAACGCGACGCAGTACGCGGGAGCGGTGGCCGACATGTATCTCGGCGACAGCATCAAGGCGATGACGACCACGGTCGGCGGACAAAATCGCGCGCGTCGTGGGGCGGCCACGTTCACGGTGGACCCGAAGGATCTCGCCGCCTACGCCGGCACTTACTACAGCGACGAGGCCGAGGTCACCTACGAAGCCTCGCTTGACGGCAGCACGCTCGTCCTGAAGCATCGTCCAGACACGGTGATCCGCCTGCAGCCGACCGCGAAGGACGAGTTCCGCGGCGGCTCCAGGACGTTCCGCTTCATCCGGAGCGCCACCGGCACGGTCACCGAACTCAGCCTGCGCGGCTCACGCGTGTTCGATCTGCGCTTCAAGCGTGTGGTATTGGGAACCTCCACACAGGAGGTGGATTGAACAGCCCCAGGACAGACCTCCCCGCAGAACACAGCGTGGCTCCAAAACGGAGGAACAGAGAGCGACGGAGAAATCGGAGAGCGTACCCAAAGTCTCTGCGCGCACTGCGGCCTCGGCGGTGAGGCGTTGAGACAGGATGCCACTCACTAGCGGAGCGCCACTCCAGCAATGCTGTGGCCGTCGTTGATTTCAGCCGGTCGCACGATTCAACGCAATGTCGGCGGGCGCCGGTGGTTCGTGGACTGTTCGTAGTCGTAGGCGAGCTTGATCAGCATCGGCTCGTCCCAGGCGCGGCCGAAGAAGGTGATCCCGGCGGGCAGGCGGCCGTCGCGCGTGTAGCCCATCGGGACCTGGATCGCGGGCCAGCCGGTCGTTGGTGAAAACACCTGGCTGTTGTCGCCGTGCGGCGTGTTGAGGTCGCCGATCAGGCGCGGCGGATTGCTCCACGTGGGATACACGAACGCGGTGAGTTCGTGGGTGTCCATCGTCTTCAGTACCGCGGCGCGGTAGCGTTCGCGATACTTCGCCTCCGCCTTGCACGCCTCTGAGTCGTAACCGTTCTCCGATCCCTCCTGCGCGCGCGTGAGGCGGAGTTCGACGGACGGATGGAAACGGCGCGAGCGGATGATGTCCTGGAGACTCTTCACGGGCACACGATCGCCGAGGGTGGAGAGATAGCGGTTGATGTCGTGTTTGAACCCCGCGCACGGCCCGGCCCCTTGCGTTCGCCGGATCTCGCGCAGACCTTCCACGGTGGCGGGATCGACGATCACCGCGCCAGCCTTCTTCATGTCCTCGAGCGCGGACTCGAATACCTTGACGATCTCGGCATCGAGCGTGTCGCGCTCGTAGGCCTGGCGCAGCACGCCGATCCGCGCCCCCTTCAAGCCGCCGCGGACGAGCGAAGCTCGATAGTCGGGAAGCGCCGCCGGACGGCCTCCCGGACGCAGCCCCTCAGGATCGAACGGCTTCGCGAGCGTCACCGGATCGTTCGGATCTTCACCGGCGATCACCTGGAACACGGCGACGGCGTCTTCGACCGTCCGCGTCATCGGTCCCGCGATGTCGGCCAGCAGGCTGAGCGGCACGACGCCGCCGCGGCTCGTCAACCCCATCGTCGAACGGATGCCCACGAGCGCCTGGTGAGAGGACGGTCCGCGGATCGAGTTTCCCGTGTCCGAACCGAGGCCCACCAGGCCGAAGTTCGCCGCGACCGCCGCGGCCGTGCCCCCGCTGGATCCCGCCGTGACACGGTTGAGCGCATAAGGATTCCTGGTGTAGCCCGGGAGCACTGAGTTCACCGTTTCGTACGGACTGAAGGCCCACTCGGCCATGTTCGACTTGGCCAGGACGATGGCGCCCGCCTCCTTCATCCGTTTGACCTGGAAGGCATCCCGCTGCGGATCGAAGTCCTTCAAGGCGAGCGATCCGGCGGCCGTCTGCAGTCCGTCGGTTTCGAAGTTGTCCTTCACAATGGTCGGAACGCAGTGCAGCGGCCCGACCGGGCCCGATGCTTTGTAGCGGCGGTCGAGTTCCTGCGCGTCCACGCGCGCGTTCGGATTGACGACCGTGATCGCGTTGAGCGCCGGGCCGCGCTTGTCGTTCGCCTCGATGCGTTGGAGGTAGTAGTCGACGAGCGCGACGCAGGTCAGACGGCCGCTCTTCATGGCGGCGTGGACGCGGGCGATCGTGGTTTCTTCGAGTTGGGGATCGGGTTGAGGCTGCGCGGCAAGGAGCGACAGCGTGACGAGGAGCGGGACGGCGTATTTCACGGGCGTATCTTATACTCGCGGTCCGCGGTCCGGGGTGCGCGGTGCGCGGTGCGCGGTCCGCGGTGCGGGGTGCTGGGTGCTGGGTGCTGGGTGCGGGAGGAAAAGATGACTTCGTTAGTACTGCTCGTTCTTGCCACACAGATGACGGGTGCGCCGGCTGCGCAGGCGCCGCCGGAGATCCGGCAGTTTCTCCAGGTGACGCCGGAGTTCTGCACCGGCGGACAGCCGCGGCCGCAGCACTTTGCCGAGTTGAAGGCTCGCGGCGTGAAGGCCGTGCTCAACCTGCGCGCGCCGGGAGAGCACCGGGCCGAAGAGGAAAAGGCCGCCGTCGAAGCGGCCGGACTCGAGTACTTCAACATCCCCGTCAGCTATCGCGAGCCGTCGGATGCGGATGTCGAGGCGTTCCTCAAGATCACCGATGATCCAGCGAACCGGCCGATGTTCATCCACTGCACCGCAGCCATCCGTGTCGGCGCCTTCTGGCTGATCCGCCGCGTACTCCGCGACGGCATGACCTGGGACGCGGCGCTCGCAGAAGCAAAGAAGGTCGGCCTCGTCAACGCGCCGCATCTCGAGGAGTTCGCGAAAACTTACATCGCGAAGCACGGCAGGAACTGACGCATCTGTTGCTCGGGCCTGATCCTCGCCGCCGCAAGGGTCTTGTCAGAAAAGGCCGTCGCCAGCCGCGTGCGCAGCGATAAGCCGGCGGACGGTTTCCAGTGTGTCGGCCTCTTCCGGTTTCTTGTCCTTGCGCCAGCGAAGGATTCGAGGGAAGCGGACGGCAACGCCCGACTTGTGCCGCGACGACTCGGCGATGCCTTCGAAGCCAAGCTCGAACACCTGGACCGGTTCCACGTGCCGCACCGGACCGAACCGTTCCCGCGTGTGCCGGCGGATCCAGCGGTCCACTTCGAGGATCTCTTCGTTCGACAGGCCGGAATAGGCCTTCGCAAACGGGACGAGCGTACCCTCGTGCCAGACGCCGAAGGTGTAGTCGGTCAGCAGGCTCGCGCGCTTGCCGCTGCCGGGCTGTGCGTAGATGAGGACCGCGTCCACCGTGTAGGGATCGACCTTCCACTTCCACCAGTCGCCGCGCTTGCGTCCGACGCCGTAGGCCGACGACCGGCGCTTGATCATCAAGCCTTCGACGCCGAGTTCGCGTGAGCGCTGGCGTTTGGCTGCGAGTTCGTCCCACGTCTCGGCGTCGAGCGTGGGGGACGCACGCAGCACGCCGCCTCCGTGCGCATCGAGGAGGCGCTCGAGCCGCTGGCGCCGCTCGTCGAGCGGCGTCTGGCGGATGTCGTCCCCGTCGGCTTCGAGGATGTCGTAAGTCATGAACACGACCGGGACGGCGCGCGACATCTGGGCGACCTGCTTCTGCCGTCCGATACGCTGCTGCAGAGCGGAGAAGGGCAGCGGGCGATCGTCCCTGAAAGCGAGGACCTCGCCGTCCAGCACGGTTCCATCCGGCAGACGGGTCGCGGCCGCCGTGATCTCGGGGAAGCGATGAGTGATCAGTTCCTCCCCGCGGGACCACAGGTGGACGGCGCCGCTCCGCCTGATCAATTGCGCGCGGATGCCGTCCCACTTCCACTCGATCAGCCAGTCACGCGGATCGCCGAGCGCCTGCACGTCCCCCTCGAGCGGCGAGGCCAGGCAGAAGGGATACGGCCTCGACCGGTCATCGTCGGTATGCTCCTGCGAGAGCGCCCGCTCGAACCAGTCGGCCGTCGGGGTCCATTCGCCCATCAACCGCGCGGCGACGATGGGCGCCTCCAGGTTCGCCGATTGCGCGAGCGCCCGAACGACCAGCGTGTGCGAGACGCCGACGCGGAACTCGCCGGTCATGAGCTTGAGGAGGATGAACCGTTCGAGACGGTCCAGCGATCGCCACCACTCGATGACGCGCGCCTGCTGCGAGGCGGGATCCATCTCGCGCAGCCGCAGGAGCCGCTCCTCGACCCAGGCCGACAACGACACCGGCGCCTCCGGGATCGTCGGCAACTGATCGAGCACCAGTGCGGCCGTTTCGGCGCCGTCCCCGACGACGGAGTAGCACTCTTCGATGAGCCAGCCGGGGAGACCCGTGGCGGCGATCGTCCATTCGTGGATGACGGCGTATTGCAGCAGGCGCTTGAGCCGGCGTCCGGTCAGGAAGAACACGGCCCACGCCGCGTCGGCCGGCGGCGCCGACGAGAAGTAGCGGACCATCGCCGCGACCTTGGCATTTGTCGAGGTCGTGCTGTCGATCGCGTCGTAGAGGAGGGCGAACTGGCGCATGATCAGGGATCAGGGATCAGGGATCAGGGATCAGGGATCAGGGAACAGGGAATAGGGATCAGGGAACAGGGATCAGGGAATAGGGAATAGGGATCAGGGATCAGGGATCAGTGATCAGTGATCTCAGTCTCCGGTTGGTTCTCCTTCCCAGGCGGTGCGGATCACGCCTGCTTCGAGGCCCTGCTCTTCGAGGTAGCGTGCGAACGGTTCTGCGTGGCCGTGCGTGGCCAGCACGCGTCGCGCGCCGGTGTCGGAGATCGTCTGGAGCAGCGCCGGCCAGTCGGCGTGGTCCGAGATCACGAACCCGCGGTCGTAGGCGCGCTGCCGCCGGACGCCGCGCACGCGCATCAGGCCGGATGCGAACGCGTCGGAGTGGGTGCCGAGTCTGCGCATCCACGGGGTCCCGCGGGCCGACAGCGGCGCCAGGACGAGTTCGCCGGCCCAGCCTCCGCCGCTTCGCGGCTTCGGCGAGGCAGGCTGTCTCGTCACGTCTGTGACGTGTCTCACCTCCGGCAGCGTCACACCAGCTTGGCGGTATGCCTCGATCATGCCCAGCATCATGCCGTGCACGTAGACGGTGCGATCGGTGAGCGCGGCGAGTTCGGAGAGGAGCCGCTGCGCCTTGCCGAGCGTGTAGCAGAAGATCACCGGCGTGCGCCCGGCGTCGCGGTTCGCCTCCCACCATGCCATGATCTCGCGCATGATGGCCGCGGTGTCGTCCCATCGGTAGATCGGGAGGCCGAAGGTGGACTCGGTGATGAAGGTATCGCACGCGACCGGCTCAAACGCGGCACACGTCGGATCCGCCGCGCGCTTGTAATCGCCGCTGACCACCCACACGCCGTCCGTCCCTTCGATGCGGATCTGCGCCGAGCCGAGCACGTGTCCTGCGGGATGGAGGCTGACGGTGACGTCCCCGAGGCTCAGCTTCGATCCGTACTCGATCGTCTCGATGGTGGCATCCGGCCCGAGCCGCCGCCGCAGCAGCGCCGCCGTCCCCGGCGTGCAGAGATACGCCGCACTACCCGGCCGCGCATGATCGCCGTGCGCATGCGTGATGAGCGCCCGGTCCACCGGCTGCCAGGGGTCGACGAAGAACCCCCCAGC
>DASWVN010000053.1:0-1961 GCA_036401215.1 Vicinamibacterales bacterium
CGCCTGGAGCCGCGCAACTCGCAAGCCGTTCATCGAGCTGGCCTGGAGGCTGTTCGTTCCGGAACGGCGCGTGCCCGAGTCTTCCGCCGATCTGCTCAGCCCTGTCTTGCGGGCGATGCTGGCGGACGCCCCTGCGGTGCAGCCAGACCGCGCCACCAGGCGATCGAACCGCACAGTCAGGCGGCTCGTGCTCGAGTACGCGCTCGGGAACCGGCTGGACTTCCCATACAGGTCCCCCGACATCGTCTACGCCTACCCCTTCGCCCATCGTCCGCTCGTGGAGTTCGTCCTTGCGATTCCCGGTAAGGAGCTGAGTGCTCCCGGCGTTCCTCGCGCGTTGATGCGCCGCGCCTTCGCGGGGCTGCTGCCGCCGCGGATCGCGAACCGGACATCGAAAGGCTACTACCCACCCGCAGCCTTTCGACGGTTACGGCAGGAAGCCGAGTCGATCGCCGATGTCGGTGATCTGCACGTCGTCCAGCGCGGCTGGATCGACGCACCGCGGCTGCGGGACGCGCTTCGCACGCTGACCGACGGTGGCGGTGCGACGGGCGGTGACGTACTTCGCGTGCTGCGCCTCGAGTGGTGGCTTCGCGCGCGTGAGCACGCATCTGCGATCCCACACAGAAAGGAGGTGAACAGCCATGCGGTACTCAACGCCTGAACTCGTGGTCGTTGGCGCTGCGTCGGTACTGGTGCTCGGCGGAGACGTCGGAGGGTTCGACAACCCCAACAGCCAGACGTCGCGGCCGATGACCGGCGTCGCGCTCGGTCTCGACTGACAACGGCGCGGAATCCACAAGGGGAAGGAGGTGAACACCATGCGGTACAGCACACCCGAGCTCGTCATCGTCGGTACGGCGGCCGGTCTCGTCCAGGGCATCCCGGGCGGGCCGCTCGACAACGACGTGTCCGTGAAGTCCCGGCCGGCCGAGGGCCTGGCGCTCGGTCTCGACGACTGACACGAACAGGTGCCCCTCACCCGCGCATGTCGGGTGAGGGGCGCTCCCATGGCAGGACCATGCAGCAGGTGCTCCATCTCCTCATCGTCGACCCGCGGACGTCCGAGGCGGTGACCGCGTCGTACGGATCGCGATGGCTGCTGCCGATCCTCACCTGCGGCGAACGGGTGCGTGCCGATCCCAAGGCGCTGCTGTGGGCGGCGAGCCGCGGCGTCGAATGCGAGATCGTCGGGCAGTGGCTCGGACGCGCTGAATCATCAGGCACCGACTGGCTGATGGCCATGAGCGCGGTTTCGGGCTCGCTACGAAGTTGCGCGCAACTCGACTGGACGCCGCTCGAACAGCTGAATTCCCGCGCGGCGCTGGTCGAGTATCAGGGCTGGACGCTCGCCAAGGTGACGGAACGCGGCTCGCTGCCGTCGCGGCCCGGTCCGTTCGGCCGGTTCGGTTGGACCGACGAAGTCAAGAGGTGGATCGAAGCCGTGATCGGGACGCCGGTGAATCGTCTGATCAGGCAGTTCCGATCGACACCGCACGAAGTCGTACTGCGCGCAACGGCCGGCGGGGCGAATGTGTTCTTCAAAGGGATGGGGCGCGGCCGCGAGCTGGAACCGCGGGTGACGACGGCGCTCGCGTCGATCGTCCCCGAGGCATTCCCGTGGACCATGGCACTCGAGGAACGAGACAACGGATCCACCTGGTGGCTCACCGAGGGTTGCCCCGGAGTGCCCGCGATCGATGCTGCGGTGGTTGCACGTGCGCTGGCAGCCGTGCAGCAGCGGTTGACTGGCGCAGCCGAAACGGCGAGGCACCTCCCGTTGCTGGACCTCGAAGCAGCCGTTGCATGGGGAGCGTCGTTCCTCGACGAAGGCCACGCGGAATGCATGTGCCAGCATGTTCAGCGGGCGGCGTGCGGAGATTCGGCGTCAACCTGGATTCCACTGGACCTGCATCCGACGAACGTGCTCGTCGATGACGCCGGAACGGTGCGGTTCATCG
>DASWVN010000054.1:0-9974 GCA_036401215.1 Vicinamibacterales bacterium
CCCCATCCCCCATTCCCCATCCCCCAGTCCCCACCCCTGCTACGCTCTCGATCCCTGCCGTATCATCGACGGATGAAGTATCTCGTCTCACTCCTCCTGATCCTCGCGCTCGCCGCCGGCGGCGCCTACGTCGTCGCTGGCCGCATGGACGGTCCCGCCATCGAGATCACCAGGCCCGAGAAGTTCGTCGGCGTCTCCACCGGCGTCGAGTTCCTCGTCCGCACGCCGCCCGCCGAACTTGCCTCGTTGACGATGGTGTTCGAGCAGAACGGAAAGCAGTTCCCGCTCTACTCGCTGGGCGACGAGGGGGCCGACGTCAAGGAGGAGGCCGACGGTCTCCGCATCACGAAGACGATCGACAAGAAGGCCGTGCCCGAGCTGGAGTCCGGGCCCGCGCGGGTCCAGATCACGGCATCGAGGCCGGTGATGCGCGGGATCCGGACGGTGGACAACACGGTCAGCCGCGACCTGCAGGTCCGCCTCGAGCGGCCGCGCGTCTCGGTCATGTCGACGCATCACTTCATCAACCACGGCGGCGCCGAGGCCATCGTCTATCGCGCCACCCCCACCGACGTCGTCTCGGGCGTCCTCGTCGGTGACGTTGAGTATCCGGGCTATCCGCTGTCGGGGGCGAACATCCCGGGCGTGTCGTCGAACGATCCGGCGGTGCGCGTGGCGTTCTTCGCGCTGCGCCACGACCAGGACCTGAACACGCGGATCCGGCTCTTCGCCCGCGACGAAGCCGGCAACAGCGCCGAGGGGGAGTTCGAGTACCGCGTCTTCCCTAAGCGGTTCCAGAAGAGCCGCATCGAGGTCAACGAGCAGCTGCTCAATCAGGTCGTGCCCGCGATTCTGGCGGGGACGAACGAGATCGCGCCCGAGGGTGAACCGATCGACCAGTTCGTCGCGGTGAACAGCGAACTGCGGCAGAAGAACAACGACAAGATCGCCTCGATGGCGGCGCAGACCGCGCCCGAGATCCTGTGGGGCGGAGCGGTGTTCCACCCCTTCAGGAACACCGGCGTGCAGTCCGCATTCGCCGATTACCGCACCTACGTCTACAAGGGCAAGGAAGTCGATCAGCAGGTCCACCTCGGGTTCGACCTCGCGTCCTTCGCAACCACGCCGATCGTCGCCGGCAACCGCGGCAAGGTGCTCTTTGCCGACGAACTGGGAATCTACGGCAACGCCGTCATCCTGGATCACGGTATGGGCGTGCAGTCGCTCTACGCGCACATGTCGTCCATCGAGGTGAAGGTCGGCGACATAGTTGAAAAGGAACAGCAGCTCGGCCGCAGCGGACGCACCGGCATGGCGCTCGGCGACCACCTCCACTTCACGATGCTTGTGAACGGCAACATGGTGAACCCCGTCGAGTGGTGGGACGCGCACTGGATCGAAGACCGCATCCTGCGCAAGCTCCGGGCCGCGGGGGGAACGGAGTAAGACGAGTCCGGACAGGGCCGTCGGTCGACATCCGGGAGGCGGCGGTCGGTCAGCTTCCACCCGCCTCCGCCGCTGATATCATCTAAAGGTCTATGCCATCGAGATTTCCGCGGCCTGGGCTGGCTGTTCTGCTGCTGGCGGCGGCAGCCTGCTCCGGGGGTGGGGAGAAGGCGGCGGCGCCAGCGACCCCGCCGGCCAACGCGCAGCGCGTGGATGCGGCAACGGCCGGCACGATCGTTGGCCGCGTGGCCTTGGACGGTGAGGCGCCGGCGAATCCTCCGATGAAGATGTCCGGCGATCCGCTGTGCGGAGAGGCCGGCGGCGCAGCTTTCGAGAACTACGTCGTCAAGGACGGCGGCCTCGACAACGTGTTCGTCTACGTCAAGGACGGCCTCGGCGACTACTATTTCGACGTTCCGGCTGAACCGGCGAAGCTCGATCAGCAGGGCTGCCGCTACGTCCCCCACGTGCTCGGCGTGCGCGTGGGCCAGCCGATCGAGATCACCAACAGCGACGAGACCACGCACAACGTCCACTCGCTGCCGAACGTCAACCGCGAGTTCAACTTCGCGCAGTTCGTGAAGGACCAGAAGGACATCCGGACGTTCACGGCGCCCGAGGTGATGGTCCGGCTCAAGTGCGATCTCCACGGATGGATGAGCGCGTATGTCGGTGTCGTCGAACATCCGTACTTCGCGGTGACGACCGACGGCGGGAAGTTCGAGCTGAAGGGCCTGCCTCCGGGCGAGTACACGATCGAAACCTGGCACGAAAAGGCCGGGACGCAGACCCGGAAGGTCACGATCGGACCGAAAGAAACGAAAGAGATCGGCTTCACCTACCAGGCCGCCTCAGCAAACTGAGCGAAGAGCATGAAAGCAGTAGGAGCGATCGCGATAGCTGACGGGCGAAGCCGGGCGGCGGATTTCGTCACGCTGGCAAAGCCGCGCCTGAACCTGCTGGTCGTCGCCTCGACGATGGCCGGATATGTGATGGCGGACGGCGACATGGCGAACGTGCTGCTCGTGCTCGCCATGCTCGCCGGGACCGGACTCGTCGCCGGCGGCGCTTCAGCATTCAACCAGGTCATCGAACGGCGCACGGATGCGCTCATGCGCCGGACGCGGCTGCGTCCGATGGCCGACGGCCGCCTCCCGGTGTCGGAAGCCGTCGTCTACGCCGCTGCCCTGTCGCTTGCCGGTCTCGGTATCCTGGCGGTCGTCGTCAACGAGCTGAGTGCCGCGGTCGCGCTCGCGACCCTCGTGTCGTACGCGGCGATCTACACGCCGCTCAAGGTGCGGACGTCGTTTGCAACCGTTATCGGCGCGATCCCGGGCGCGCTGCCGCCGGTCATCGGCTGGGCCGCCGCCGCGAACGATCTTTCGCAGGGGGCGTGGATCCTCTTCGGGATTCTCTTCCTGTGGCAGCTCCCGCACTTTCTCGCGATCGCGTGGATGTACCGTGAAGACTACGCGCGAGCGGGTCTGCTCATGCTGCCCGTGATCGAGCCGGACGGCCGGAGCACCGCGCGGCAGACGGTCCTCTACACCGCGGCGCTGCTGCCCCTGAGCCTCGCGCCGACGCTCATCGGCATGACCACCGCCTTCTATTTCGTCGCCGCGATGCTCCTGACCCTCGGGTTCCTGGCGCTCACGCTGCGGTTCGGCAGGAGCCGGAGCGTGGCCGACGCGCGCCGCGTCTTCTTCGCCTCGATCATCTACCTGCCGATCCTGTGGATCCTGATGATCGTCGGGCGGACCTGACCCTGCTCGTGACCGTTTACGACCTGCCTGCCGTCAACGCCACGCTGAACGCGATCTCGGCGATCCTGCTCGTCATCGGTTACGTGCTCATCCGGCAGCGCCGGATCCAGCAGCACAGGAGGGTCATGATCTCCGCGTTCGCGACCTCCACGCTGTTTCTGATCTGCTACCTGATCTATCACGGCAACGTGGGGTCGAAGCCGTTCACCGGCCAGGGAACGGTCCGCACCGTCTACTTCTTCATCCTGATCACGCACATCGTGCTGGCTGCGTTCGTGCCGCCGATGGCATTGATCACGCTCATCCGCGGGCTGCGTGAACGCTACGACCGGCATGCGAAACTCGCCCGCTGGACGCTGCCGATCTGGCTCTATGTCTCGGTAACGGGCGTGATCGTCTACGTAATGCTCTACCAGATGTACGCCTGATGCTGATGATGCGCCGGCGCGGATGGATCATCCTCGTTGCCGCGGTAGCCGCGGCGCTCGGCGCATGGCAGTACATCGTGCGTCCGGCCGGCGGTGGGCGAGTGCAGGCGGACGGACCGATCGTCTTCATCTCGATCGATACGCTGCGCGCCGATCGTCTGCCGGCCTACGGGTATTCCGGCACGCGGACGCCGAACATCGACGGCCTGGCCGCCGACGGCGTTCTCTTCGAGAACGCCTACGCGCATTCGCCGCAGACGCTGCCGTCACACACCTCGATCCTCTCCGGCCAGCTCCCCTTCGAGCACGGCGTTCGCGACAACATCGGCTTCGAGGTGAAGGCCGGCCAGCGCATGCTGCAGCACGCGCTGAAGGACGCGGGCTACACCACCGGCGGATTCGTGTCCGCCTACGTCTTGCGCAAGCAGGTCGGGATCGACCAGGGGTTCGACCACTACGACGATGAACTGCCGCCCGCCGGGCCGGACAGGCCTCTCGGCCAGATGCAGCGCGCTGGAATCGACACGCTCGCCGCCGCGGAACGCTGGATCGACACGGTCGGGTCTCAACGGTTCTTCCTGTTCTTCCACATTTACGAACCGCATCGTCCGTATCTGCCTCCCGCCCACATCACGAACGCCAACAACTACGACGGCGAAGTGGAATACTCCGACGAGATCGTCGGACGATTGCTGTCGCACCTGAAATCCAAAGGACTTTACGACGACGCGACGATCGTGTTGTTTTCGGACCACGGCGAAGGGCTCGGCGACCACGGCGAGGACGAGCACGGCATCTTTCTCTATCGCGAGACGATCCACGTTCCGCTGATCGTGAAGCTGCCCGGCGCGGCCCGCAGCGGGCTCCGCGTGGCGACGCCGGTGCAGCACATCGATCTCGTCCCCACCGTGCTGGACCTCGCCGGCATCGAGCGCCAGGCCGTGGAACCCGACCTGCGTGGACGATCTCTGCTGCCGGTGCTCAGTGGGACGGGCGACCTCGCGGCGGCGCCCATCTACTCCGAATCGCTCTCTCCGCGTTACCACTTCGGCTGGAGCGAGCTGTATGCGCTCAGCGACGATCGCTATCGTCTGATCCGAGCGCCGGCGGACGAGTTGTACGACCTGCAGCAGGATCCCGGCGAGCGGCAGTCGATCGCGACCGAGCGTCCGCAGGTGCACCAGGCGATGCGGCGGGCGCTGGAGGAATTGAAGCAGAACGCGACCGTCTCGGCGCCGTCCGCGGTGTCGGCACAGGATCGCGAGAAGCTCGCCGCGCTCGGCTACGTCGGCACGCAGACCGGCACGCTGACCGAAACCGACGCCGACAAGCTGCCGGACCCGAAGGATCGCGTGGGCACGCTGAAGAAGTATCGCCGCGCAACCGATCTCGCCGGCGCGCAGCAGTTCGATGAAGCCATCGAACTGTTTCGCGAGCTGTTGGCCGATGACGGCGGCATGACCGACGTCTGGCTCCAGCTCGGGAACATCTACACTCGCCTCGGCAGGCTGCCCGAAGCGGTCTCGGCTTACAAAGAGATCGTCAAGCGCAACCCCAGGGATCCAGCAGGACTGACGGCGGTCGCCGGAGGGCTTCTCGCGCTGGGCGAGTTGGACGAAGCGCGGGCGCACGCGGAACTCGCGATCGAGGTCTCGCCGGCGATCGCCCACGAGCTGCTCACGCGGATCGCGCTCCGGCGGAATCAGCCGGACGAGGCGCGGCGCCACGCGCGGCTTTCGGAGGAGGCGGACCCGGGGTCGCCGCTGCCGGCCTTCGTCGAAGGGGCCATCCGTCATCAGCGCGGGGAATACCAGGCGGCCATTCCGCACTTCCTCGAAGCGCGAAAGGCGCTGGACCGTCGCACGATGCAGGTCGCCGACGTGAACTACTACCTGGCTGATTCGCTCGCGCGGCTCGAGCGCTACGACGAGGCGTTGAAGTACTTCCGCGACGAGATCGCCGTCGTGCCCGGCCATGTGCGCGCGCACGCGGGCATCGCGATGGTGCACCGCGCCGCCGGCCGCATCGACGCTTCGGAGCGTGCGATTGCCGAACTCCTCCGCGCCGCGCCGACCGCCGAAGGCCGCGACGTGGCCGCGCAGTTGTGGACGATGTTCGGTGAGCCGGCCCGGGCCGCGCAGGTCCGCGCACGTATCCGGTGAGATGAGGCTGTTGCAGTAGCGGAGGCTCTGCAATAACCTCAGGGAGCCTCCACGGTGAAGAAGAGATCGCGTCGAAAAGTCGTTCAGCCGCCGCGCCCTCGACGCCGGCTGCGGGAGCTGCTGCCCTCCCGGAACGTCCTGGTGGCGATCGGCGCCGCCATCGCGGCGGTAGCGGCGCTGTCGTTGTGGATCGCGTTTCGGAAGCAGACGCCACGGTTCCTCGTCACGCCCGATCAGAACATCCTGCTGATCACCATCGACACGCTGCGAGGCGACGCGCTCGGCAGCTACGGCGGCCGCGCCGCCACGCCGCACCTCGATCGGCTCGCCAGCGACGGCATCAGGTTTTCGTTCGCGCACGCGCACGCGGTTGTAACGCTGCCGTCGCACAGCAGCATCCTCACCGGCATGCATCCCTTCGAGCATGGCGTGCGCGACAACGCAGGCTACCGGCTCGACGAAGCCGCCACGACGCTGGCCGAAGCGGCGAAGCGACAGGGATATGCCACGGGCGCGTTCGTCGGCGCGTTCCCGCTCGACCGGCAGTTCGGTCTCTCACAGGGATTCGACGTCTATGACGACGTCGCGCAGACGCAGGTGGCGCCGGCCGACTTCGCGTTTGCCGAGCGTCGGGCCGCGGAGGTCGTCAGCCGGGCGCAGGCATGGATCTCGGCGCAGCAGGGCCCGTGGTTCGCCTGGGTCCACGTCTTCGATCCGCATTCGCCGTACGAGCCGCCGCAGCCCTTCGCACAGGAGTACGCGAGCGACCTGTACGCTGGGGAAGTTGCGTATACCGACAGCGCGCTCGGTCCGCTCCTCGAGCTGGCGCGAGCCAACTCCCGCCCGACGACGATCGTCGTCACGGCCGATCACGGGGAAGGGCTTGGCGAGCACAACGAGGTGACCCACGGTGTGTTCGCGTACGAAACCACGCTGCACGTCCCGCTGATCGTGACGCAGGTCGGGCCTGGTGCGACGCTGGGCCAGGGGCTCGTGGCCGACGCGCCCGTGCGGCACATCGACATCGCGCCGACGATCGCGGGCCTCACAGGGATCGACATGGGCGAACTGCCCGGACGCAGCCTGCTGGACGTCTTCAGCGAGCGCGACGACGCGCGGCTGACCTACTTTGAAGCGATGACGGCGATGCTCAAGCGGGGATGGGCACCGCTTCGCGGTGTCATCCTCGGAAGAGAGAAGTACATCGACCTGCCGATCGAAGAGTTCTACGACCTCGGATCGGATCCCGGAGAAAAGAACAACCTCGTTCCGCGCGCCGGCGAGAAGGTTCGACGGCTCGCGTCAGAGCTGAAGGGCCTGGGATTGACGATGCCCGGTGAACAGATGGACGAGAACGCCGAAGTTCGCGCGCGTCTTCAGTCGCTGGGATACTTCACCGGTTCCGCACCCCGCAAGCCGAAATACACGGAAGACGACGACCCCAAGCGATTGATCGACGTCGATCAGCTGATGATTCGCGGGATCGAACTGCATCGCGCCGGCCGCGGCGCCGAGGCGATCGACGCGTACCGCCGCGTCATCGTGAGGCGCCCTGACATGGAGCTGGCCTACCGGCGGCTGGCGTACATCCAGTGGGACGCCGGCGCGACCGGAGCCGCGATCAGCACGCTGCGCGAGACGCTGGCCAGGAACGGGCCAGACCCGGACGTCGAGGTCAAGCTCGCAACCTACCTCGCCGAAACCGGTGACACGACCGAAGCGATCCCGATGCTCGAGAAGGTCCTCTCCGCGGAACCGGAAAACGCCGACGCGATGAACGCGCTGGGCATCTCGTACGCGCGCGCGAACCGTCCTGACGAAGCGATCGCGGTCTTCGAGCGGATCCTGCAAAGCGATCCGCGGAACGCGTACGCCTACGAGAATCTCGCGACCGTGTATCTCGAACTGAGGGATATGGCGAACGCGCGCCAGGCCTTCGAACAGGCGATCGCCGTCGCTCCCGCCTCATCGCGCGCCCACGCGGGCCTCGGCGTCGTGGCGAGCCAGGCCGGACGCATCGACGACGCGATCGGCTACTGGCGCCAGGCCGTCCAGCTGGATCCGCGGAACTTCGACGCGATGTTCAATCTCGGGACCTCGCTGATCCGAATCGGCCGTGCCGCCGAGGCCCGGCCCGTGGTGGAGCAGTTCGTCCGCACCGCCCCGCCGGGGTTCTACGCCCGCGATATCGCGCGCTTCCGGCAGTGGCTGAGCGGCGGCTGAAGCACCTTGACGCACCCCGACGCACCCCGCCGCACCCCGATGCACCCCGCCGCACCCCGCCGCACCCTGACGCACCCCGACGCACCCTGAAGCACCCCGACGCACCCCGCCCCGAAGTAAAATCAGCAGATCAATTCGTGAGCCCAGGAGGCACGCCCGTGTCCACTCGTGTGCTGCTTCTCGCCGCTGCCGCGCTCCTTTTCGCCCCGCCGGTATCGGCCCAGGTCACGTTCAAATCCGGCGTCGACCTCGTTCACTTCGACGTGCGCGTCGTCGACGAAACCGGCCGCCCCATCACCGACCTCAAACCCGAAGAGATCATCATCGAAGAAGACGGCAAACGTTTGCCGATCATGATGTTCCAGCGCGTGAGCGAGCCGGCCGACGAGTCGTTCCAGGAAGAGTCCATCCGCGCGGTCACCGCCCAGGTGTCCTCGAACGAGGCCTTCCCGCGCGGGCATCTCTACATCCTCATCTTCGACCAGGAGCACATCACCCCCGGCAACGAGCAGCGGGCGCGCATGGCGGCCGAGCAGTTCATCCGCAGTCGAGTGCGTCCAGCCGACCGCGTCGCGCTCTACGCGATCCCCGGCCCGGGACCGCAGATGGGATTCACGGCCGACCAGATGCGCGCGATCGACGCTCTCGGATCGATCCGCGGCACCCACCAGCGAACGACTTCCACGCCGTTCGGCACGATGGCGCTCTACGAGGCGCATCGGCTCGTCCAGGGTGACGTGAAACTGCTCGCGGATGTACTCGAGCGGATGCAGAAGGAAGCCGGGGGGGACGCGATCAGCGGGGACCGCGGGGCCGGCAGGCTGGCGTCGGGCGCTGCCGAAGATCCCTCGGTCACCCAGCGGCTGCTGATCGAGAACGCGCGCGTCGTCGTGCAGCAGAGCGATGGCGCGTCGCGGCAGTTCCTGCAGCGCCTGGCCGACGTCATCACCCAGTTCAAGGCCATCGAGGGGCGCAAGACCGTCGTGCTCTTCTCCGAAGGCTTCTTCCAGGACAATCTCTCGCGCGAACTGGAGGAGGTCGCGGCCGCTGCCGCACAGAGCTATTGCGTGTTCTACACGTTCGACCTCAATCAGCGAACGGGCGGGCTCGAGGAGGCGCAGGCACCGACGACCGTGCGTGCGACCGAGATCCAGTCACGCATCGCCCCGCTCTCGACCCTGGCCGTCGAGACCGACGGCATGATGATCGTGGATGCGGCGAATCGCAGCGGTGCGGCGCTCGACCAGATCGCCGACCAGACGCAGGACTATTACCTGCTCGGCTTCACCCCGTCCGAACAGGCTCTTGCGAGCCGCGGCAAGTACCGACGCGTCGATGTGAAGGTGACACGGCCGGGCGCCCGTGTCAGCGCACGCACCGGCTACGCCGTCTCTCCCGAACAGACACCAACCGACCGCAAGCGCGCGATCAACAGCGTGCTCGGCGCGCCGTTCGCGCAGCAGGGATTGAAGCTCGATTACACCACCTACGTCATGAAGGGTGCGGAGTCCGGACAGCACCGGGTGATCCTCAGCCTCAACGCGGACCTGCCGGTTCGATCGAACCCGGGTGAAGCCGCCGACATCGTGTTCGTCGCGCGCGACATGCAGGACGGCCGGATCGTGGCCAACGCGGCCGACACGCTGCCGCTTCCGAGCACCGCGCGCCCCGGCTCTGCGCTCGGCACCGGAAGCTGGCGCGCGCAGTTCAACCTGCCGCCTGGCAACTACATGATGCGGATGGTGGTGCGCGAACCCGGCGGGCTGGTCGGCAGCGCGGATCGCCGCATCGACGTCCGTCCGCTGACGGGGCCGGACGTCAGCACCAGCGACCTGGTGATCGGATCGGCGCTCGGCGGATTGCCCGTGCGTCCGCGCGCGTACACCGAGGACGGACTGACCGGGATCCTCGAGGCGTACGGACGAACGACGGCACAGCTCGAGCCGCTGAAC
>DASWVN010000055.1:0-8317 GCA_036401215.1 Vicinamibacterales bacterium
GCCGAAGAGCGATTCGGCGAGGTGCGCGCCGAAGGTGAGATCCTTCGGCACCCCGCCGGTTCCTTCCGCTGCCGGGTCCTCTCCAATGAAATCGGTCGTGGCGGCCCCGAACCCGTCGGCGGGTTCGAAGCCCCACATCGAGAGATTGATCATCGATGATCGTCGCGCTCAGGGCCGCGCTTACCGCTTGAGGTTCAACGTGTCCACGAGCAACTCGTCGGACACGACGATCGTCTTGGAGTTGGCCTGGTAGCCTCGCTGCGCGAGGATCATCTGCGTGAACTCCTGCGCGATGTCGACGTTGGACTGCTCGAGCGCCGAGCCGATCAGCGTTCCGCGTCCGCCCGTGCCGGGCATGCCGACGTTGGCAAGTCCCGCTTCGGGGCTTCCGCCGAACAGGTTCGACCCGAGCTTCACGAGCCCTTTCGGGTTGTTGAAGGTGGCCAGCGCGAGCTGGCCGACGGCCACGCTCTGTCCGGCGCCGTAGGTCGCCAGAATGGTGCCGTCGTCGCTGATCGCGATGCTGCTCACGAGGCCAGCCATCGTCCCGTTCTGCATCTTCGACGAGGTTGCCGACGGGGCACGGAAGGCGGTCAGCGACACGTTCCCGTTCGCATCGACCAGATCCCACGTGAGCTGCGTGGACGGCGCACCGTTGGCCCAGACCGGCGAGTTGAACACGACGTCGGCGATGGCGCCGGGCGCCGCGCCGCCGCCGGTCGAGGGAGCCGTCGGCGTGACCGACTGCACCGCGCCGGTGCCGCTGAACACGACGGTTCCATCGGCCACGACCGCAGGCGCGCCGCCCGCCGGAGCCGGATTCACCTCGGCGCCCGGCACGGTGATCTGGTAAGTCCACGTGTTTGCCGCGGTCTTCGTGTACGTGGTCGTCATCACGTGCGGTGAGCCGAGGGTGTCGTAGATCTCGACCGTGGATGTGAACGTATCGCCGACCTGGGCGTTGGCATCGAGGTTCGAGATCGCGCCGAACTGGGTGGTGGCAACCGGCGGACGCAGCACGCCCGGCGGCACCACGATGTCGGTCGGCGCCCCGGTCGCCACGACGAGCCCCGTCAGGGGATCGATCTGCGTATAGCCCTGCACCTTGTGCCCGTCCGGGGTCACGAGCGTGCCGTTCCGGTCGAACTCGAAGTTGCCCGCGCGCGTGTACGAGATGCCGTCCGGCGTCCGCACCATGAAGAACCCGTTCCCCTGGATGGCCGCGTTCGTGGCATCCCGGGTCGTCTCGATCGAACCCTGGCTGAACACCTGCGAGATGTTGCCCGGCGACACGCCGAGGCCGACCTGGCCGGCGCTGCCGACGTTCTGGCTGACGAGGTCCTCGAACGCGACGGTGCTGGCCTTGTAGCCGACCGTATTAATGTTCGCGAGGTTGTTGCCGATGACGTTGAGGGCGACCGACTGCGCCGTCAGCCCCGAAAGCCCTGCTGAGAAAGATCCAATGGCCATGTCTACTCCTGTTGTGAGGCCCCATCAGGGGCGTCGTGAACTACTGCGAATTCGCCTCTGAAGTGGTCGTATCGCCGGTTGCCGGCTGCGGAACGATCAGCGCGGCGGCAATCAGGTCGAGCGTGGCGCGCATTTCCGTCAGCTGCTCGAGCGAGCTGAACTGGGCGAGTTGCGCGATGAACTCGCCGTCGGCCTGCGGCTCCAGGGGATCCTGATGCGCGAGCTGGGTGGTCAACAATTGCAGGAACGCGTCGCGACCGAGCTTGTCGGTCTTCTGCGTCGTCGTGTCGTTGCCCGTCGTGTGTGAGGCGCCGCCAATTCCGTTGATCGCGTCTGCCACAACCTGTCCTTTCTGTGATCGCCCGACTAAGGGTCGAGCCTGCGTGCACCGTTCGTGAAACGAAGCGTTGCCAGGGAATCCATCGTTTTCTGTTCTTCGTGCGCCAGCTCCTGCCTCCAGGACGCGAGCGCGTTGTCGTGCAATCGTTCCAGCGAGCGGACGCGCTGCCGCGTGCTCGCGACATGAGCGGTCGCCTCGCTCACATCGGCTTCGCGCGCGCGGCATTCGGCCTCGCAGCGCTGCCGGTCGGTCGCGAGGCGCGCGCGCCACGACCGGTGCCAGTCGAGCGGTACACCGGCGTCCGGACTGGTCAGCGCGGCACGAAACCGTTCGTCCGCTTCATTCACCGCCTTCGCCGCGTCCTCGACCCGCCTGACGGCGCGCGCGAGGTCCGTCTGGGCGCGCGCGAGCGCGGCCAGGGCTTCGTCGTGCTGGCGCTGCCGCAGCTGCAGCGCGGCGCGGGCGCGGAACCGGAATGGACGCATCCTGCTTCAGCGCGCGGCTCACAGCGCGCGCAGCGCCTCCAGCGTCTCCGGGAAGGTGCTCAGCGCCTCGGCCTCCTGACACAGAAATCCCCTGATCGCGTCCTGCTTCCCGCGGGCGACGTCGATCCGAGGATTGCTCCCTTCGACGTAGGCGCCCACGTTGACGAGATCCTCGCTGTCGCGAATCGCGGCCATCCAGTCGCGGAGCTGCGCCGCGAGCTGGCGGTGCCCGACGTCCACGACGTCCGGCATCGTCCGGCTGACGCTCTGCAGGATGTCGATCGGCGGATAGTGGTAACGCTGCGCCAGCTCGCGCGAGAGCACGATGTGGCCGTCCAGGATCGAGCGGACGGCATCGGCAATCGGCTCGTTGTGGTCGTCGCCGTCCACGAGCACGGTGTAGAGCGCCGTGATGCTGCCGCGCTCGCGAACGCCGCCCGCGCGTTCGAGCAGCGAGGGCAGCGCCGCGAAGACCGAGGGCGGGTATCCCTTCGTCGTCGGTGGCTCACCCGCCGCGAGCCCCACCTCGCGCTGCGCCATCGCGAAACGCGTCACCGAGTCCATCAGCAGCAGCACGTGCTTGCCCTGGTCCCGGAAGTACTCGGCGATCGCCGTCGCCGTGTAGGCCGCGCGCATACGCAGGAGCGGCGGATTGTCGGACGTGGAGACCACCACGACCGAACGCTCGAGGCCCCTGGGCCCGAGATCGTGGTCGATGAAGCTGCGGACTTCACGGCCGCGCTCGCCGACGAGCGCCATGACGATGACGTCCGCGGCCGTGCCGCGGGTCATCATGCCGAGCAGGGTGCTCTTGCCGACGCCGCTTCCCCCGAACAGACCGAGGCGCTGCCCGCGCCCGCACGTCAGCAGGCCGTCGATCGCGCGAACTCCGGTCGGCAGCGGTGTCGACACCGTGTCCCGCTGCATGGGATTGAGCGGCGGCGGATGCAGCGGCATTCGATCGGGTAGCCGAAGCGGCAGGTCGTCGAGCGGACGTCCGAGCGCGTCGACGACACGACCGAGGAGCTGCGGGCCGACCGGGACGGAGATCGCGCCCTGCCGCGCGATGATGCGGTCGCCGGGACGAATGCCCGCAAGCTCCCCGAGCGGAACGGTCAGCAGCGTGCCGTCGCGAAAGCCGACCACTTGTACTGGAAGGACCGTCTGGCCGCTGACGACATCACAGACTTCGCCAAGGCGGGCACGCGGCCCCTCGGACTCGATGAGAAGACCGACGACGCGCAGCACACGTCCCTGAAGCGGCAACGTGTCGACGCGGTTGACCGCGTCGAGGTAACGGGCGAGCGACGCCACGGGAGCCGAGGTCACGATTCTTTGCTCCCGTCGTCGCCGAGCAGCGCCTGCGCCAGTTCCTGGATCTGCGCGTCGATCCCGGCGTCGAGCGCGCCGAAATCCGACTCGATCCGGCATCCCCCGCGCGGCACGCGCGCGTCGGCGACGACCGTCACCTGCGTGCCTTCCCACTCGCGCGTCCGCGCCGCCTCGGTGGCGGCAAAGTCGTCGGGGTTGAGGTGGATCGAGACCTTCGCCTCCTCCCCGAGGCGATCGAGCGCCACGCGCGCGATCGCGATCAGCAGGTCGCGGTCGAGCGACACCTCGCGGTGGATGATCCGCCGCGCCACCGCGAGCGCCAGGCTGACCATCTGCTGCTCGGTCTCACGAATCATCTGCACCCGCAGGGTCGTCATCTCGTCGAGCGTCTGCGTCAGGCGGCGGAGCATGGCGTCGCCGCGTTTGGCCGCGGCCTCGAGCCCGGCTTTCTCCCCCTGCGCGAAGCCCTTGGCAAACGCGTCCCGCTCCAGTGCGGCAAGGTGCTGCTGGTTCGCGGCGGCCACATCGATCGCGGGCGGCGGCTCGTCGGCCGCGGGCCGCTCCACCGGCGCGGGTTCGCGCGGCGTGCTGCGCCGCTGCCACTCGAACGGCCTGACCGCGGTGCCATCGGCGATGCGCCGGGCTCTAGAACCCATCTCGGACCCCCGGCTGCATTCGGCCCTCGCGGCATCCCGTGGCGCGGCGTTGCGCCTCGCTCACATACTCCCGGCATGCTCGCTCGGCGCGCCTTGCGCGACGGGCGCCGCGACGCCCTCGGTGCCACGCCGGGGTTCCGAGATGGGTTCTAGACAACGTACGCCTCCCCGGCGGCGGCGCCCGTGACGATCAAGCCTTCCTCTTCCAGCTTGCGTGCGACGGCGACGACTTCCTGCTGTGCCTTCTCGACGTCGCGCAACCGGACCGCACCGAGCACTTCCATCTCTTCGAGCAGCATCTCGCCGGCCCGCTTCGACATGTTGGAGAGGAAGCGCTGGCGGATCTCTTCGCTCGCGCCTTTGAGCGCGATCGTGAGCGCCTTCTTGTCGGCCCGCGACACGATCTCCCGCATCCCGCTGTCGTCGACGTGGAGCAGGTCCTCGAACACGAACATCAGATTGCGGATGGAGACGGCCAGTTCGGGCTTTCTCGCCTCGATGGCCTCGAGCGCCGACGCGCTGACCGTCCGCTCGAGGCGGTTGAACAGCTCCGCGACCGCGCGGACGCCGCCGTGCTGTTCGCGCGAGGGTCCGCCGAGGGTCTTCAACCGTTGTTCGATGACGTCCGAGATGCGCGTCACGACGTCGGGCGAGATGTCTTCGAGGCTGGCCATGCGCGTGAGCACGTCCACGCGCAGCGACTCGGGCAGCAGGGCGATCAGCTGCGCCGCGCTCGACGCGTGCAGGTGCGCGAGGATCAGGGCAATCGTCTGAGGGTGCTCGCCGAGGATGAACTTCGAGAGCTGTTGCGGGTCGGCCTTCTCGAGCGACGTGAAACCGGCCGTGGACTGAAACGATCGCTGGACGCGCTCGATGATCCGGCGCGCGTTGTCCTGGCCGAGCGTGCGCACCAGGACCCGGCGCGCGTACTCGACGTCGCCACGGATGACGTACTCCGCTGCGACCGCGGTGGAGTGGAACTCCTCCATCACACGTTCGCTCACGCTGGTGGCGACCGGGCCGAGCGCCGCCATCTCCTTGGCGAGCGTCTCGATCTCCTCTTCGCTCAGGTGCTTGAACACCTCGGAGCTGACCTCCTCGCCGAGGAGCAGCAGCACGACGGCTGCCTTCCGGGTGCCCGACATCACGGTCTGGATGGTCACCGTTTAACGCTCCGCTTCCGTCATCCAGCCGCGAATCAACTTCGCGGTGTTCTCGGGTTCCTTCGAGGCGAGTGCCGCCGCCTTGCGTTTCAAGACCGGCAACTTGAGGTTGTCCGGCGCCTTGCCGGCGATCGCCGCTTCGACCTGCGCTTCGATCTCGCTTTCGAGTTCCGCCACGGTGCGTGGACGATCGAGCGCCGGGACGGCGGCGCCGTCGCCGGCCGCAGCCAGCGCGGGAACGGCAAGCCCGGTACGGCGCATCATCGGACGGACGACGAAGAAGATCGCCGCGAGCCCGATCAGAAGCACCGACACCGTTCGCGCGCCGTCGAGAATGGACGGACCGTACCGGACCCAGAACGTCGGCGCGGCGGGTTCGGTGGCAAACGGTTCGTCGAACGGGATGTTCTCGACCGTGATCTGGTCGCCGCGCTCGGGATCCAGGCCGACGGCCGCCGCGACCAGCGCCTGCAGCTTCTGCAGTTCCTCGGGCGTCCGCGACACGCGGGTCATCACCGGCTTGCCTTCGGCGTCCGGCCTGGCCACGTGGTTGTCGTCGAGGATCACCGCCACCGACATCCGCGCCACGTCTCCCGGCGGCGCAATCGTGCGGCTCGTCGTCCGGCTGACCTCGTAGTTGGTGGTCTCGGTCGTTCTCGACGATCCGGGCGCTGACGACGCGGACACGGCCGCGACCGGCGTCGCCTGGGCGGGAGGTGTGGGGGCGGTCGACTGCGGATTGCCCTGCGCGCCGGGCGGCGACGGTGCGGCGGTCGGCAGGTTGCCCCGGGTGCCGGCGATGCCGCCGGCCACGAGCCCCATGTTCGCGAGGTCCGCCGACGTCTGACGGCTGCGGACGACGGTGTTCGGGTCGAACGTGTCCTCGGTGATCTCCCGGGTGCGCGGGTCGATCGTGAGCGCCACGTTGGCGCGCACCCGGCCCTCGCCAACGACAGGTTCGAGCAGCGCGATCACGCGGGTCGCCATGTCGGCCTCGAGCTTCTGCTGGCGTTCGAGCTGCACGCCTCCGAGCGGATCGTTGTCGGCTTCGGGACGCGACAGCGGACGGCCCGCGTTGTCGAGAATGACGACTGACTCGGGCCGCAGTCCCTCGACGCTCGCCGCAACCAGGTTCGAGATCCCGACGACCGTTGCCGGCGAAAGACCCCGTTGATCGCGAAGCTTCAGGACGACCGACGCCTTCGCTGGACGCTTCTCGCCAAAGAGCGAGTCCTTGCCCATCGCGATGTGCACGCGCGCGCCCGACACCTCGCCGATGGTGCTGATGGTGCGCGCGATCTCGCCTTCGAGCGCGCGTCGATAGTTCACCTGCTCCAGGAACTCGGTCGCGCCGAACGCGGTCCGGTCGAAGATCTCGAAGCCGACGCGCCCGCTCGACGGCAGCCCCTGCGCGGTCAGCTCCAGCCGCAGTTCGTCCACGCGGCTTGCCTGCACGCGGATGGACCGTCCTCCGTCCTCGAGGACGTACGGCACCTTGAGGCTCTTCAGCCGCGCCACGACCTGGCCGGCGGCCTCCTGGTCCATGTCGGCGAACAGCAGGGCGTAGTCCGGCTTGTTCAACCAGAACGCCGAGCCCGCGACGATGCCGACGACGAGGACGAAGGTCGCGCCCAGCGAGACCAGCTGGCTCGTCGTGAAGTTGGCGCTCAGCGAGCGGAGGCGATTCAGCACGTTCTGAAAGTCCACGCGTCGCCCCCGTTAAACCGGCATCCTCATGATGTCCTGGTACGCCTGCACCAGCTTGTTGCGGATCTGCACCGTGAGCTGCAGCGTCATCTCGGCCCGCTGCAGCGCGATCATCGCGTCGTGCACGTCGACCGTCTTGTTCAGCATCCCGTCGACGGCCGCGTTCGCCTGATCGGCGCTCTGATCGGTGTTCTCGATGAGCCCCTTGAGGGCGTCCATGAACGAACCGGACGACTCGGAGGCTGCCCCGGCGGCGCCGCTACCGGGCTTGACCGGATCGACGCCACCGATGCGGGCGGCGAGTGAAGTGATCGTTGGTGTGGACATGATTATTTGCCGAGTTCCAGTGCCCGGGCGACGAGGTCACGAATGAGGCCGATCGCGGTGAGGTTCGCCTGATAGGCGCGGGCCGCGCTCAACATGTCGACCATCTCCTGCGGCTGATCGACGTTGGGCAGCGCGACGTATCCGTTCTCGTCGGCGTCGGGATGCGACGGTTCGTAGCGGCGGCGAAAGTCGCTCTGATCGGTGACGATCGCGGCGACGCGGACGCCGGCCGCGGCCTGACCGAGCGCGCCTTCGAAGCTCCCGCCCTGCGGATCGCTTTGAAGGACGACGTCGCGGCGGCGGTAGGGCTCGCCGTTGGCCGACCGCGTCGACTCTGCGTTCGCCATGTTCGAGATGGCGACTTCGATGCGCGTGCGCTCGGCGCTGAGGGCGCTGGCGCTTGCGTTCATGGCGGCATTCATCGTGGACATGGCTTATTGACCCTGGCTGATCGCGTAGCGGACCATGCGGAACTTCGCGGCGAGCGCCGTCTGCGCCTGGCTGAACTCACCGCCGGCGCGTGTCATCTTGAGCAATTCCTGATCGAGCACGACGGTGTTGCCGTCGCGCCGGGGCTGCGCGTCCCGGATCTCCTCGGTCTTGATCCCACCGGCAACTCCACCCCCGAGGTGTCCGGGGTGCGTGGCGGCCATCGACGCGTCGAGCGCGTCGGTGAACGAGACCTCGACCGCCTTGTATCCGGGCGTATTGAGGTTGGCGAGGTTCCCGGCCGCCGCTGCCTGCTTCGCCGCAGCGATCGTCATCTGCCGCCGCAGCGCCGAGACGATTTCCGATTCGCTGATTCCGCTCATAAGGGTTCTCGCGTTCAAGTTGCGC
>DASWVN010000056.1:0-16595 GCA_036401215.1 Vicinamibacterales bacterium
CCGCTGTCCTGCGCGGTGAAGGACGTCGGGACGTCTGTGATGTCCCGGCCTCGCAGCAGGATCGCCTTCAATCCCCACGCCGGACCGGCGGGGAAGGACGCACGCAGGATGACCGGCGAGAAGGCATTGGTGATCGTGAACTGCGTGCCCTTGACCTGAACGCGCGGCGCCCCAACGGATCCGCCGCGGTTCGTCACCTGCACGCCGATCATCGCCTGGTGGAACTGGGGCGGCGGTTCGTCGAACACGACCTCACCGGTGATCACCGGCGCCGGCTGGGTGACGAGCACGATCCCATCGAGGTTGCTGCTGCCCACGTCGATCGGGAGCGACACGAACTCCAGGTCCGGGTCCGGTCCCGGCACCATCGTGCCGGGCTGACGCGGCGGCGACCAGCGCGCGATCAGTTCATACTGACCCGGAGGCACATTCCTGATCGTGAAATTCCCGGCGGGAGTCACGGGAGCGCCAAAGCCTGGACCGCCTTGAGCATCCGGCCGCATCAACATCACATTGAGACCCCGGCCCGGTTCGCCCTTCGAGGTCGTGGCGATGCCGCTCACCGAATACACCCGCGTCTCCGTCAGGCGGATGTCGGCGGCGGCCTCCATGCCGCGCCCCACCAGGATCCGCATCGCATCCGAGCGAACCGGTGTGCCGGGAGCGTAGGTCGGGGCGAAGCCGATCGGCTCACCCTCGATCTCGGTCTGCATTCCGCCCATCGAGGCGTTCGCCATGACCACGTAGTCACCCGGTGTGAGGTTGAAGAGCCGGTAGTTGCCGAGGTCGTCGGTGCTCGCCCCGCCGCTCTGGCGCGGCTCCGCGCCCGGGAGCAGCAGAAACGCGGACACCTGCACGCGTGCGACGGGCTCCCCGAACGCGTCGGTCACCCGTCCGGCAATCACGCTGGCGCGGGGGAGCGCCACATCGATGTTCGTGAGTTCCTGCCCGTCGCCGAGTTCGACGGGCCTGGGTATGAACCCCACGCCAAGCGGCACGGACTCGCTGCCGTAAATCACCGCCTGATAGCCGGCACGGTGCGGTCCTGGATTGACGTGGACGTTATACGAGCCGGTTGGCAGGTTCGTGAACTGGTAACGCCCCTCGAAGTCCGTGTAGGTCGTCCGACGGACGCTGCCGTTGAGATTGACGAACGCGCGGCGCAACGGGGCGCCGGTTTCCGCATCGATCACCCGGCCGCCGATCGCGCCGGTGCCGGTCGCAGGTTTTCGGACGGAAGGATCCCGCGGTTGGGTGACCTGAGGCGGCGGCGACTGCGGACTGCCACCGGCGACGCTCCCGACGACCCCGCCCTGTACGGCCATCGTCGAGAGCGCAAACAGGCAGAGGAATCGTGTCATCATGCGGGTTCTTTAGACCCCGATCCGGGCTCGCTGATCGACTGAACTATACGCGAAAACTCGGGGTCTGAGTACGGGCGAGGAGACGCAGGCGTGACCGCCCGGTCCGGGGCGGGCTCAGTTGCTGGCGGGCTCGAGGAGCGCCTTCAGTTCGTCCGCCTCGATCACTTCCTTCTGAAGCAGCCGTTCGGACAGCGCGTCGAGAATCGAGCGCCGTTCTCGCAGCTCGCGGCGGGCGACCTCGTGGGCCTCGTTCAGAATGCGTTTGATCTCGGCGTCGATCTTCCGGGCCGTCTCTTCCGCGTAGTCCCCACGATCGGGACCGAACGGGACGTCGAGAAACGCCGCAGGCTTGTGCCCAGCGTAGTTGACTACGCCAAGCTCCTCGCTCATCCCGAACTCCGTGACCATCGCGCGCGCGATGTCGGTGGCGCGCTGCAGATCGTTCTGCGCGCCGGTCGACACCTGCCCGAACGCGATCTCCTCGGCGCTCCGGCCGCCGAGCAGCACCGCCAGCTGGTTCATCAGATCCGGTTTCTGCAGCAGGTACTTGTCCTCGAGCGGGAGCTGCATCGTGTAGCCGAGCGCCCCGAAGCCGCGCGCCACGATCGAGATCTTGTGCACGGGATCGAGGCCGGGCAGCACGCTGGCGACGATGGCGTGGCCCGCCTCGTGATAGGCCACGATGCGCCGCTCCTTGTCGTTCATCACGCGCTTCTTTTCGAGCCCCGCGATGATGCGGTCGATCGCCTCGTCGAAGTCCTTCATTTCGACCGCGGTCTTGTCGCGGCGCGCGGCGAGGAGCGCGGCTTCGTTCACGAGATTCGCGAGATCGGCGCCGGCAAAGCCCGCGGTCCGCGCGGCCAGGACCTTGAGGTCCACGTTCTCGGCGATCTTCACGGTCTTGACGTGGATGCGGAGGATGTCTTCGCGTCCGCGGACGTCCGGCCGGTCGACGAGGACCTGGCGGTCGAAGCGGCCGGGACGGAGCAGGGCAGGGTCGAGCACCTCGGGCCGGTTCGTGGCGCCCATGATGATCACGCCCTTGCGCGCGTCGAAGCCGTCCATCTCGGCGAGCAGCTGGTTCAGCGTCTGCTCGCGTTCCTCGTGGCTGCCCATCGGGCTCTGGATTCGGACCTTGCCGAGCGCGTCGAGTTCGTCGATGAAGACGATGCACGGCGCCTTGACGTCGGCCTGCGCGAACAGGTCGCGCACGCGCGACGCGCCGACCCCGACGAACATCTCGACGAACTCCGATCCGCTCAGACTGAAGAAGGGCACGCCGGCTTCACCGGCCACGGCACGGGCGAGCAGCGTCTTTCCCGTGCCCGGCGGACCGACGAGCAGCACGCCCTTGGGGATCCGTCCGCCGATGTTCGTGTACTTCTTCGGGTTGCGGAGGAACTCGACGATCTCCTTCAGTTCCTCTTCGGCTTCGTCCACGCCCGCCACGTCGGCGAAGCGCACCTTGACGGTGTCTTCGGCATAGACCTTCGCCCGGCTGCGGGCGAACGACATCACGCCTCCCTCGGCGCCGCTCATGCGGCGCAGAAAGAACATCCACAGCCCGACGAAGAAAACGACGGGGATGAGCCACCCGAGCATCTCGCCCATCCACCGGCTCGCGATCTCGCCGCGATGCTCGACGCCGTAGCGTTCCAGCTCTTCGACGAGTTTCGGGTCTTCGATGCGGACGGCATTGAACGGCTGCGGGGGCTGGCCGTTCACCGCGCGCAGCCGTCCGTGGATGGTGTCGGGCCCGACGGTGACGTCCTGCACACGGCCTTCACGCACGTGCGTCTTGAACTCGCTGTAGCTGATCGTCTGGCCCGCCTGCGAGGAGAAGAACACCGCCTGCGCCACACCGAGGAGCAGCAGGAACCCGAGCACGTACCAGATGGCCGTGCCCGGCGCCGGCCGCGGCGACATGCGCCGCTCGGATCCGGGCCGTTTACCGCGGGGATTGATGTTGTTGTCGGCCATGAATTGGATGTCAGGCGGTGGCGCCGACCCGGTTCGCCTCGAACCGGAGTTCACCGCCGGCGGCGTCTATCCGAACGGTATCACCTTCGGAGAACTCGCCCTGGAGGACGCGCATCGCGAGCGGGTCCAGCACCTGGCGCTGGATCGTTCGCTTCAGCGGACGCGCACCATACGTCGGATCGTACCCTTCGGCGATCAGCAGGTCCTTGGCCGCATCGGTCAGCTCGATGCGGATCTTGCGCTCGTCGAGCCGCCGGGCGAGGGCCCGCAGCTGGATGTCGATGATCGACCGCATCTCCTCTCGGCTGAGCGCGTGGAACACGATGATCTCGTCGACGCGGTTGATGAACTCCGGACGGAAGTGCGCGCGCAACGCGTCCATCACCTGGCGGCGGACGTTTTCGTCGACCACGGTGCTTCCGGCGCTGACCTGTTCGGCGATGAAGTGGCTGCCGATGTTCGACGTCATGATGACGACGGTGTTCTTGAAGTCCACCGTGCGCCCCTTGCCGTCGGTCAGCCGCCCGTCGTCGAGCAGCTGCAGCATGACGTTCAGCACCTCCGGATGCGCCTTCTCGATCTCGTCGAAGAGCACGACGGAGTAGGGGCGCCGCCGGACGGCCTCGGTCAGCTGGCCCGACTCCTCGTAGCCAACGTATCCCGGAGGCGCGCCGATCAGCCGCGAGACCGTGTGCTTCTCCTGGTACTCGGACATGTCGATCCGGATCATCGCGTGCTCGTCGTCGAACATGAACTCGGCGAGCGCCCGCGCCAGCTCGGTCTTGCCGACCCCGGTCGGGCCGAGAAAGATGAAGCTGCCGAGCGGACGGTTGGGGTCCTGCAGGCCCGCGCGCGCGCGCCGGATCGCGTTGGCCACGGCCTGGATCGCTTCGTCCTGGCCGACGACCCGGAGGTGAAGCCGTTCTTCCATCTTCAACAGCTTCTGGATCTCTCCCTCCATGAGCCGGCTGACCGGAACGCCGGTCCAGCGGCTCACGACTTCGGCGATGTCTTCTTCGTCGACTTCCTCCTTCAGCATCCGGTGCCCCTGCTGAAGTTCGGCGAGCTTCGCTTCCTCCTGCTGAATGCGGCGCTCCATCTCGGGCAGCCGGCCGTACTGCAGCTCCGACGCCTTGGCGTAGTCGCCGGCCTGCTGCGCGCGCTGCATCTCGAGGCGCACCTGTTCGAGTTCTTCCTTCAGCTGGCGCGCCCCCTGAATGGCGTCCTTCTCCTGCTGCCAGTGCGACGAGAGACGGTTCTTCTCTTCCTTGAGGTCCGCCAGCTCCTTCTCGAGCTTCTCGAGGCGTTCCTTCGAGGCGCGGTCCGACTCCTTGCGCAGCGCCTCGCGCTCGATCTCGAGCTGCATGATCCGGCGCGACACCTCATCGAGTTCGGCGGGGAGGGAGTCGATCTCCATCCGGAGCCGCGACGCGGCCTCGTCGATCAGGTCGATGGCCTTGTCGGGCAGGAACCGGTCGGTGATGTAGCGGTTCGACAGAACGGCTGCCGCGACCAGCGCCGCGTCCTTGAACTTCACGCCGTGATGAATCTCGTACCGCTCGCGCAGGCCGCGCAGGATGCTGATGGTGTCTTCGACGGTGGGTTCGCCGACCATCACGGGCTGAAAGCGCCGCTCGAGCGCCGCATCCTTCTCGATGTGCTTGCGATACTCGTCGAGCGTCGTCGCACCGACGGTGTGCAGCTCGCCGCGCGCGAGCATCGGCTTGAGCATGTTCGACGCGTCCATCGCCCCCTCGGCGGCGCCCGCACCCACCACGGTGTGCAGTTCGTCGATGAAGAGGATGATCTGCCCGGCCGCGTCGGCGACTTCCTTCAGGACGGCCTTCAGGCGTTCCTCGAACTCGCCGCGGTACTTTGCACCGGCGACGAGCGCGCCCATGTCGAGGGCGACGATCCGCTTGTTCTTGAGCCCTTCGGGAACGTCCTGCCGGACGATCCGCTGCGCGAGCCCTTCGACGACCGCCGTCTTGCCGACGCCAGGCTCGCCGATGAGGACCGGGTTGTTCTTCGTCCGGCGCGAGAGCACCTGGATGACACGGCGGATCTCTTCGTCGCGCCCGATCACGGGATCGAGCTTGCCCTTGCGGGCCAGATCGGTCAGGTCGCGTCCATAGCGTTCGAGCGCTTCGTACGTCGCTTCGGGATTCTGGCTGGTGACCCGCTGCGATCCGCGCACGGCGGTGAGGGCCTGAAGGATGGCATCCCGGTTCATCCCTCGCTGTTCCAGCAGACGCGAGGCGGCGGAGCGGCCGCCTTCACTCGCGATCGCGATCAGAAGGTGCTCGGTGCTGACGTATTCGTCCTTGAGGCGTTCGGCCTCGCGCTCGGCCTCGTCGGCGACCTTTGCCAGGCGAGGGGAGATCCCCGGCTGCGCGCCTCCATGCGCCCGGGGCGCCCGCCCCAGTTCCGTACGCAGGGCGGCCGCAAGGGCCGCGGGATCCGCGTTCATCTTGCGCGCGATCGACGGCACGATCCCTTCGCGCTGTTCCAGCAGCGTGAGCAGCAGATGCTCGGGCGTGATCTCCGGATGCCCCTCGCGCATCGCAAGCTGCTGCGCCGCAATGACGGCTTCCTGTGCTTTTTCGGTGTACTTGTTGAGATTCATGGCTGTTGATAACGGTCGATCCAAAGATCAGGCCTGCGAATCAAGGGTTTCAGCATTCGTCATTCAGCATTCAGCATTCAGCATTGACAGGCAGCGCCATGTTTCACCCCCGGTGCTCCAATTTCTTCAACGCTTCGAAATGTTGCCGTTGCTCCTTCGTGAGCGTCCGCGGCAACTGGATCTCGACGGCGGCATAGAGATCGCCGCGTTGATCCGGCTTGCCGACGACCGGCATCCCGTGCCCCTTGAGCCGGAACACCTGGCCGCTCTGCGTGACCTCCGGAATCTTCAGTCGCACCGATCCGGTCATCGTCGGCACGTTCGCTTCGCCGCCGAGGACCGCGGTCGTGACCGGGACGGCAATCTTCGTCCGCAGGTCGTTGCCGTCACGCTCGAACACCGGGTGCGGGCGGATCCGCACGCGCAGGTACAGATCGCCGGCGGCGCCGCCGTTCGCTCCGCTCTCACCCTCGCCGGCGGCACGGACGCGCGAGCCGTCCTTGACGCCCGGCGGGATGCGCACGTCGACGCTGCGCGCGTGGCCGCCCTGCTTGATCGAGATCCGCCGGGTCGCGCCGTGGAAGGCCTCCTCGAGGGTCAGCTCCACTTCGTGCTCGATGTCGCGCCCCTTCTGCGCGCGGGCTCGACCGCGTGCGCGCCTCTCCCGCGGACCGCCGCCGCCGAAGAACGTCCTGAAGAAGTCCGAGAACGGATCTTCGTCCCCGAACATCTCCCGCATCTCTTCCTCGGTCATGGTGCGGTAGCCGGTTCCGCCGCCGCCCATGTTGACGGTCCACCCGCCGCCGCCGAACGGGCTGCCGGCCCCGAACGGCCCGGCACCGCCCGGATAGCCCCCCTGCTGCTGCGCCTGTTCGTAGAGCCGCCAGTTCGCGCCAAGCTCGTCGTACTTGCGGCGCTTCTCGGGATCGCCGAGCACCTCGTAGGCCTCGTTGATCTCCTTGAACTTCGCCTCTGCCGTCTTGTCGCCAGGATTGACGTCGGGGTGATACTTGCGGGCCAGCTTGCGGTAGGCCTGCTTCAGTTCCTTCTCACTGGCGGTCTTGGAGACGCCGAGGGTCTGGTAATAGTCCTTGAACTCCATTCAACGGATCTCTCTCACAAGCCGACCATCTCGCTGATCTTCTCGATCTCGTGCGCGATCCGCCGGCGCGCATCCGGACGCCCTTCCTTCATCAGCGGACGGATCCGCTGCACGGACTCGGCGATTTCGAGCAGCCGCTGCACGCCGGCCAGGTTCACGCCCGCCTCGTCCACCAGGTGCTTGATCAGCCTGAGCCGATCCAGCTCGTGGCGAGTGTAGACGCGCATGCTGCCGACCGTCCGGGTCGGCCGCACGAGGCCAAGCCGTTCGTACTTGCGCAGCGTCTGCGGATGCATGTCGAGCAGCCGCGCCGCCATGCTGATAAAGTAGAGATCACCCTGGATTGCCATATCGGCTTCGCTCCGTCCCGCGCTGGATCCCCGGCGCGAACCTTGCGTCAATCCAAAGATAGGTCTTGATACGCCCCGTGTCAACTTCAGCCGTAGCGCATGGACGTCCAGCTCGCTGACTTCATTACCATTGCGCTCCTCGTGGTCCTGGAGGGGCTGCTCAGCGCCGACAACGCGCTCGTACTGGCGATCCTGGTGCTCGGACTGCCGCGGAAGGACCAGCGCAAGGCGCTGCGCTACGGCATCCTCGGCGCGTTCTTCTTCCGGATCGTGGCCATCCTGCTGGCCGTTCACCTGATCCAGGTCGCCTTCGTCAAACTGATCGGCGCCGCGTACCTGCTCTGGCTGTCATACAGCCATTTCTTCGGGCGGGCAGAAGGAGAGGACCGGCGCGCGATCAAGCCCGCGACCGGCCTGATGGGTCTCACCCCGTTCTGGGGAACGGTCGTGAAGGTGGAGCTGACCGACGTCGTCTTCGCCGTCGACTCGATCCTCGTCGCCGTCGCGATGTCGCCGAAGACCTGGGTCATCATCTCCGGCGGCATCCTCGGCATCATCGCGATGCGCATGGTGATCGGCGAGCTGCTGCGGATCGTGCGGCGTTACCCCGCCCTCGTCGACGCCGCCTTCATCATCATCGCGTGGGTGGCGGTCAAGCTCCTGGTCGAATTCCTCAACGGCGAAGGCTGGATCGAGTTCCACATCAACAAGTGGCTCTCGTTCGGTTTGATCGTGGTGATCTTCACCGTGGCGTATCTCTACGCGCGACAGAAGGGCCCCGTCGAAGAAGCCGACGAGGACGCGGCCACCGAGCTACTCGAGAAAGAGGAAAGGAAAGGGTAACTCCAAACCTCAAACTCCAAACTCCAAAAGGGCTCGGACCTTTGAAGTTTGGAGTTTGAAGTTTGGCGTTTGAAGTTTGGCGTTTGAAGTTTGGCGTTTGGAGTTGACTCCTACATCGATTCCAGACCCAGCTCGATCGTCTTCACCTCTCCCTCGTCGAGCGAGAAGCGTGTCGCGCGCGCGCGGAGCCGCTCCAGCACCTCGGGGTCGTTCCACTCGCCCTGCGGGATGTACTCCACCGCGATCGCGAAATAGTCGCCGGCAGGGAGCCCCTTCACCTGGAAGCGCCCCGCCTGGTTCGGCCGCGCGCTCGCGATGTGGCGCGGCAGCGGCGCGATCCATTTCTGCGGGTCCTCGGAGAAGATCACCACCGTGTAGTCGGTCGCGGGCTCGGTGCCCGCCTTCACGCCGCCGCTCACCTCGGTCATCCGGTTCGTCAGGACGACCTCGAGCCCGGTGACCGGTTGGGTTGGACGGATGTCGATCCCCATGTCGGTGATATCGGTCCCGTTCAGGCGGACGGCTTTCAGCGACCAGCCCGCCGGCGCGTTGGAGATGCGGAAGCTGCGGGGACCGGAGACGCCGTGAAGCTCGAACGTTCCCTCGGCCGTCACCGACGACGATGAGCCGAACGCCGAGAGGGGATTGTCGCCGTCGAGTGCCGGCGCGCTGATCCTGAGGGTGTTGACGCGTGGCGGTTCGCCGCCTTCGTAGATCACCCGTCCCGACACGGACGTGCCTTTCGAGGTGGCGATCACGACGTTCGAAAGATCCTCGCCCGTCACGCTGATGGGGATCGAACCTGATTCGGCTTGTCCTCCCTCGCCCGCGGTGACGATGCGCGTCATCGCGAAGACCTGGCGGTCCCCGTCGCCGCCGCTCTGGAAGATCATCAGACCTCTCGCGTTCAGCGTGTACTCGCCCGGAGCGATGCTGTTCAACGTGAAGTTGCCGTTCCTGTCGGTGCGCGCCGATCCGCCGCCGGGGAACAGGACCGCGCCTGCTGCGGCGTTCCGCGGCGTGGCGCTCACCATCACGCCTTCAGCCGGCCGTCCGTCGGATCCGATGACGATGCCGCTGATCCTCGCCAGGCGCACCGGAACGAGCCCGAAGTCCGCGCTCGTCATTTCCTGCCCGAGTCCGAGCGTGAGCCTCTGCGCCTCGTTGCCGTTTGCCGTCCCGGGATAGTAGGTCGGCGCATAGCCGGAGCGTGGCGCGTCGGCAGGCTCGGCCACCGCCGCGCGAACGGCCGCCACCGCCGCCATCTCCAGCACCATCATCTCCGGCGCGCCGCGAAGCGTGGCCGTCACGAAGTACTCGCCCGGGGGCAGCCCGTAGACCCGGTACTGCCCCAGATCGTTCGTCGTCGCGGTGCGGCCGGTTGGCTGCAGCCGGCGCCGTCCGTTCGACCACGTGGACCGCATCGCGCTGACGACGGCGTCGGCGACCGGTTCGCCGAATTCGTCCACGATCCGCCCGGCGATCGCGGATCCTCTCGGCATCGCGATGTCGGCCCGGTCGATCGTCTGCCCCTCGCCCAGCTCGATCGGCTTCGGCGATTCGAACGGACGCGTCTGCCCGTAGCCGACGCTCACGTACCCGCTCTTGGACGCGTTGACCGTGAATCGTCCGGCCGGCAGGTCGCGGAACTCGTAGGTGCCGTCGGCGCCGGTCGTCACCGTCTTCGGCATGATCTCCGGCCCGGTCAGGCGCACTTGCGCGCGCCGCACCGGCGCGCCGGTGTCGTTGGTGACCAGCCGCCCCTTGATGCGTCCGGTCCCGGTTTTCGACTGTCTCGAATTCGGGAGCTGAATCGACTCGCCGGCCGCCGGCAGCACGGTGACCTGCGCCCCGGCGCTGGTCGACGCCACGGCCGCCGCGAATGCTACGACGGTCGTCCACTTCAGAATCTGCATGTCTGCTTTGCCTCGGTTCCTGCATTCTACGCAGGCATCGGTGTTAAGGATGTAAAGTTCGTCGCCGCGGGCTCGCGCCCTCGCCAGAGAGACGCGCGAGCGGGCCGGAAGGTTGTTCGCCGGCCAACGCCCAAAGGACCAACTCCCAAAGCCCAAGGCCCAGGGAACCAAAGGCGTTCATCGGTCCTTCACCGCGAACACGCCGTCTCACTCTGGGAGCGCGATCGGTAGCGGACGTCCGCGCCGATAGCTGGCGACGCAATCCGTCACCGCGTCGGCCAGCGCGTCGATGAAACGGGGATGCGCGTTGGCCGACGATGCGCGGGCGAACGCGATGCCAAGCTCGCGTGCCACGGCGGCGGCTTCGACGTCGAGGTCGTAGAGCACCTCGATGTGATCGCAGATGAATCCGATGGGGGAGAGGACGACCGCGCGCGTACCCCGTCCGGCGGTTTCGCGCAGGTAGTCGCAGACGTCCGGCTCGAGCCAGGGATCCTCCGGACGGCCGCTGCGGCTCTGGTAGACGAGCTGCCACGGCGTACGCTCCGAAGGCCGCCGCCGGGCGATCTCGTCGGCGACGGCGGCGCAGCTCTCACGCAGTTGACGTTCGTAGGGATACCGCTCCGCCATCGAAACCGGAATGCTGTGGGCGGTGAACACGAGTTCCGTCTGCGTCCGCAGGTCGGCTGGCAGCGTGTCGAGCGCAGCGATCGCATGCTCCGCATTGGCCTCGATGAAGCCGGAGGAGAGGTGCCAGTCGTTCACGTAGGTGACGCTCACGTTCGGCAATCCCGCATCGATCAGCGTGCCCTGCGCCTCCGCGACGTTCTCGCGATACTGCAGGCAGCCCGAATAGCTCCGATGCGCGGACGCGATCACACCGGCGGCCCGGCGTACGCCGTCCTGCGCCATCTGCGCGAGCGTGTCCTTCAGGTAGGGATCCCAGTTCCGCATGCCCACGTAGACCGGCAGCGGCATGCCGCGTCCGGCCAGGGTCCGGCCGAGCGCATCCGCCTGCGCCATGGTCAGCTGGGTGAGCGGGGAGATGCCGTTGAACAGCGCGTAATGCTCCGCGACCTCCTCGATCCGCTCCCGCGAGACCCGTCGCCCGCGCAGGACGTTGCCGAGAAAGGGACCGATGTGGGTGCGGTGCTGCGGCCCGCCGAAGGCGATGAGGAGGACGGCGTCAAAGGGAAAGGACACTGACGCTGATTGTAGCGGGGGCAGGGTAAAACTCCGAACTACGAATGCCGAACTACGAGCTGGTCGTTCTTAGTTCATAGTTCGGAGTTCATAGTTCGGCGTTTCACCGATCCCGACTATATTCACCCGTATGCGGCGACTCGTATCCCTTGACGTGTTCCGCGGCCTCACCATGGCCGCCATGGTCATCGTCAACAACCCCGGCGACTGGGGCAACGTGTACGCGCCGCTGCTGCACGCCGAGTGGCATGGCTGGACGCCGACGGACCTGATCTTCCCGTTCTTCCTCTTCATCGTCGGCGTCTCGATCACGCTGTCGCGCAAGTCGGCGAGTTGGGGATCGATCCTGCGGCGAAGCGCCATCATCCTCGCGCTGGGACTCTTTCTCGCCGGCTATCCACGCTTCAACCTCGCGACGTGGCGGATCCCGGGCGTGCTTCAGCGCATCGCGTTGTGCTACCTGGCCGCGGCGACGGTGTATCGGCTCACATCGGGCGAACGGCGCCGTCAGGCCGTCATCGTCACCGCCATCGCGACGACGCTGGCGCTCGGCTACTGGGCGCTGATGATGCTCGTCGCGCCGCCGGGCGGGACCGCGGGCGATCTCACTCCCGAGGGCAATCTCGCCGCGTGGGTGGACCGTGCGTTGATGGACGGACATCTCTGGCGTCCGCGCTGGGATCCCGAGGGGCTGCTGAGCACGATCCCCGCGATTTCGACGACGCTGCTGGGGGTGCTGGCGGGACTCTGTCTCGGAACGTCGTGGAGCGCGGAGCGGAAGGCCGCGATGCTGGCGATCGGCGGGGGAACCGCCGTGCTGATTGGCCTCGCCTGGGACACCGTGTTCCCGATCAACAAGAACCTGTGGACCAGTTCGTATGCGTTCTTCACCGCCGGCGCGGGAGCGCTGCTGCTGGCCGTGTGCTACTGGCTGATCGACGTGAAGGGCTGGCGGCGGGGCACGACGCCGTTTGTCATCCTCGGTGTGAACGCGATCACGCTGTTCGTCGTCTCCGGACTGCTCGTGAAGACGCTCGCGCTGTTCCGCGTCGCCGGGCCCGACGGCCGTGAGGTGTCGGTCAGCCGCTGGGTCTATCTGCACCTGTTCGTGCCGCTCGCCGATCCGAAGAACGCGTCGCTGATGTATGCGATCGCCAACCTCGTGATCCTCTTCGGGCTGCTGTGGTGGATGTATCGCCGCCGCATCTTCCTCCGCGTGTGACCGCGCGCTTCGGCCTCTCGCGCCCGGTCTGGCTGATCGGGTGGGTGAGCTTCTTCACCGACGTCGCGTCGGAGATGGTCTATCCGCTGCTGCCGCTGTTTCTCACGCGGGTCATCGGCGCGGGCGCCATGTCGCTCGGCGTGATCGAGGGGGCGGCGGAAGCGGCGAACAGCGTGCTCAAGGTGGTGTCGGGGCGGATGGCCGACGTGACCGGCAGGCCGAAGCGCCTGATGCTGCTCGGCTACGGCGTCTCGTCGGCGCTGCGTCCGGTGATCGCGATCGCGGGAACGTGGCCGCACGTTCTGGGGATCCGTTTCGCGGACCGCCTCGGCAAGGGGATCCGCGGTGCGCCGCGCGACGCGATGCTCGCCGACTTCGCGCCAGTCTCACAGCGCGGACGCGTGTTCGGCTTTCACCGGGCGATGGACCACTCCGGCGCCGTCCTCGGTCCGCTGCTCGCGTCGCTGTTCCTGTTCTTCTATCCCGAGCAGTACCGCACGCTGTTCGCGCTGACGATCATTCCGGGCATCGTCGTCGTCGCGCTGGTCCTTGCGATCCCTGAACCTGCGCGCCCGGCGTCCGCGTCCGCGTCCGCGCCTCGCGCGTCCACCTTCGCGGCGCCGCCGCGGCGCCTGTGGGGGCCGCTGCTCGTCATCCTTCTGTTCGCGCTCGGCAACGCATCCGATGCCTTTCTGCTGCTGCGGCTCAGCGACGTCGGCGTCCCGGCGTTCTGGATCCCGCTGCTGTGGGCCGCGCTGCACGTCGTCAAGGTCGGCTCGTCGCTGCTCGGCGGAGAGCTGTCGGACCGTTTCGGCCGCCGTCATCTGATCGCGCTCGGCTGGCTCTGGTATGCCGGCATCTACGCCGGGTTCGCGTTCGTGGATGCGCCGGGAGCGCTCGTCGCGATCTTTCTCGCCTACGGCATCTACTTCGGTCTCACCGAAGGGGTCGAGAAGGCGTGGATCGCGGACCTCGCGCCGGCGGCGCTTCGCGGCACGGCCTTCGGCTACTACAACGCGGTCATCGGGATCGGCGCGCTGCTGGCGAGCCTCATCTTCGGGCTCATCTGGACGCGCGTCTCTGCCGACGCGGCGTTTCTCACCGGTGCGAGCCTCGCGGTCGCCGCAACCCTGCTGCTATACTTTTTGATTCCTGATGAAGAAAATTCTCGTCACCAATGACGACGGCGTTCACTCGGAAGGCATCCACGCGCTGGCGGCGGCGCTCACGCGTCTCGGAGAGGTTCTGGTCATCGCGCCGCACATCGAGGCGAGCGCCATCGGGCACGCGCTGACGCTCCGTCGTCCGCTCCGGATGGAGCAGCTGCGTCCCGGCGTCTACGAAGTGGACGGCACGCCGACCGACTGCGTGAACGTCGCGATCACGCAGCTCTACACGGCGCCCCCCGATCTGGTCGTCTCGGGCATCAACAAGGGATTCAATCTCGGTGACGATGTGACGTATTCGGGAACGGTGGCGGGCGCGATGGAGGGAGCGCTGCTGGGGATCCCGAGCATCGCGGTGTCGCTCGAGCGCACGGCGGAGTACGACTTCGGTCCTGCGGCTGAAGCCGCAGCGCTCGTCGCGGAGGCGGTGCTCGAGCGCGGCCTGCCGTCCCGCACGTTCATCAATATCAATGTGCCGGCGGGAAAGCCGCTCGGCATGCGCGTCACCGTCCAGGCCAAGCGCAACCACATCACGGTGGTCGCCGAGCGTGAGGATCCCCGCGGCCGTCCGTACTACTGGATCGAAGAAGGGCAGAACGACTGGGAGCCGCACGACCGATCGGATTACCAGGCGGTGCGCGACGGCTACATCTCGGTCACGCCGCTCCAGCCCGATCTCACCGCACACGACGCGCTGTCGTTCGTAGAAGAGCAGCTGGTGCGCGGCACGTTGCAGCCGCGGTCCTGAGTCCGCGGTCCGCGGTGCGCGGTCCGCGGTCCGCGGTCCGGGGTGCGCGGTCCGGGGTGCGCCGTGCGGGGGGGCACGTAGGGCGCGGCTTTATGCCGCGCCGATCACCGTAGGGCGCGGCTTTACGCCGCGCCGTGGCGCGAAGGCGGCGCGCGCAGGGATCAGGGGACGTAGGGCGCCCCTTTATGGGGCGCCACGAACTGGGCTTGTCACCTCACGCGTGGACAAATTCCCGGTTGCTGCGACGCCGGTGATGTACAATAGTCGGACGCTTTCAGTCGGGGCGTGGCTCAGCCTGGTAGAGCACTCGGTTCGGGACCGAGGGGTCGGTGGTTCGAATCCACTCGCCCCGACCACTTTCCTCCAAATTCCATTCGGTTTTTGACCTGGCATATCGGTTGCTCAGGTCCCTTGTCGTTCCTTGTTGAGCACAATTTGAGCACACGGTATGAGGCGTTGGCTCACCGCGCGAGGACGTCTCATCTTCCGATGTGCGTCCGCAAGGGACGCTCGCAGTGGGCTCCCCGATGGCGCTCGGAGCGGCTTCCTTGACAGCCGCTCACAGTGGTACGTGCCGGAGCACGTTGACAGGTACTACGAGAGCTTGACCGACCTGGAATCGAAGCGAGAAATTCTTATGCTTCGGAAACCGCGGTTGGTGGTAGACCGGAAGCCCGAAGTGCTGGACGATGGCGCACTCACCCGGACCATGTTCGCGATGGCGGCACTGCCGGGAATTCAGGCGGCGCATGAGCATCCGCCGTTCGACCGCTACTTGGAGGGTGTCATTTGGCTGAGTAAGAGCGACGTCCACATGGAGCTTCACGCCCATGCGTTCGGCTGCTTCTACGAATCCCTGCGACGAGCCATCGAAGTCTTTGAAGGACCCGACGCGGCGCGTACGCCAGCAGACCGAGTAGAGGCGACGATAAAGAACATCGCGCCGAAGTTCGATGAGTCTGAGAAGTACCTGAACGCAGGCGAGCAATTCGTGTCGAAGCGGACGCTTCAAGCGGACCTGACCCTCGACAACGCCGCTGTAATGAAGCTGTTCTGCGATGCGTACTTCAATCGTCTGTTCAAAGACCGGATGCGGAAGGAATGCACCGACGACACCGGAACGAACGACTGAGTCTCAATGGATGCGCGCTAGAAACGAGATTGCAGTCCTCCTATGCGCGGACCAATGCCGGGTCGCCGAGTGCAATACCTGGTACATCTGGGGGCTCGACCCGGACATGCCGGACCCGAACCGCACGCAACGGCGGCTCTTGCTGGAGACATTCCGGGATGCGCAGCCGTTACCGACCGAACACGCGGCTTTGGAGGAAGCGCAGCGTCAGTACGACGACTCGAACTCCGTCGAGTACGGAATTCACATCTACCGCACCGCGTTGGCCTGGAGCGAGCTGGGTTGAGAGTCACTTAAGGCGAATAAAGAGTGAACGTGCGGTTCCAGAAAAGTTCGTTCTTCTCGCATTCAAGGTCCTCTTAAGCGGCAATTTTGGTGTCTAATGTCGGCGCAAGCTCAAGAGACGTCCCATCACTCCCGCTGAAAGGTGCTGACGATGATGCTCGAAGTCTCCCCAATCCAGTGGTCCAAATTGAAGAACATCGACGACGTAGACCCCCTGAACAATGCAGACACTGAGTGCCTTCTGGAAATTCGTGACGTTCTTCAGAAACACGGGAAACTCAATCGCTTCGGCGTGGCATTGCTGCACAGTCACTTCGACCTCGCAGCCGACGAAGCGATGGTGGAGACGTGCGACCTAGAGAATCGCACGTTGACCCTCAAGGCGGTCAAGCAGTCTGAAGTGGGTCCTCGCGACGTCGGCACGATTTGGAAGCTTGGCGAGGGCGACTTCATCGCAATGTCCTGGTGCCGTTCGTACTGCAAGCCCCACTTCTGGGACGGACACCAGCGACGTCACAAGAAGGAGAAGTAGATGCCGACGGCGCTGCGGCGGGGTGGTTCACAGTGCCGCCCTCGCTTAACGGCGCCTCGAAGAATCGAGGACTCTGAGCGGATGAGCACATTTTGAGCACATCCGATGATGTCTTAGCTTGAATGC
>DASWVN010000057.1:0-19289 GCA_036401215.1 Vicinamibacterales bacterium
GCGGACCTGCTCGTAACGCCGGAGGATCCGCGCCAGCGAGCGGCCGCCGCCGAAGAGCCGCTTGACCAGCCCCGGCTTCTCAGCGCCCACCTGCGTGACCGGCATGTCACGCAACGTCGTCACCAGCTCGTTCAACGCCTGGCCGGCAGCACCAGTCTCCTTGGTGCGGACCCCTTCCAGCATCTCGTCGGCAACCGAGGTGACCGCATCCTGCGCGGCGGTGCCGAAGAAGAGGATGGACCGGGTGTCGCTCAAGTCGATCTCGGCCATCGCCTTGTCGATCTCGGCGCGACGCTCAGGCGGCGCGCTGGCGTAGGGGACGATTTCGGAGGGGGCGTTGTTGTCGGTCATGGTTGCGATCTCTACCGGCACCCCGTAAAGGGGTGCCCTACGTCGCTTTTCAGCTTTGGTGCCGAAGCGTCATTACTGAGAGCGTGTGAAATCAATCGGCGTTGCTGGACGTGGGGCCCCCGCCGCGGCCAGCCCCACTCCGTGCTCGGCGCCAAAAGCACCTGTCACGGGAGAGGCGCCTGCGGCGCGGAGCGGGGCGCCCCGTCCGCGGCCCCCACGCGTGTACCCCTTCGAGCGCTTCGCGAGCCGGGCGCCCTACATTAGCCGGGTCCGTGCTGCTTCAGTCGTGCGTCGAGCACCTCCATGTCGACGTCGAGCGAGAGCAGGTCGCGCTCGGTGAGCCGTCGATGCTGTTCCGTGAACGTTCGCTCCATCTCGCCGAGCAGCCGCCGGAAGCGCTCGTCGACCTGCGGTTCGCGCAACCGGCTGTTCGTCCGGGCGTACTCCAGGGCGATGCCTTCGGCGCTCTCGAGATACAGGTTGAGGAAGCGCCGGGCCCGGATCGCATCGCGGGGATCGTGTTCGATCTCGGTCAGCACGTCGCGGCCGATGCGGGTCACGCGCAGGAGGCGCTCGCGAAACTCCGCGCCCGCGAGCGAGCGGGCGGCGCTCTCGATCCGGCGCAGGCGGGCGTGCGCCTGTTCGAGCTGCCGCCGCACCTGGCCGGCGTCGACACCGTCTACCGTCGTTATACGGATCCGCGGCGGACGAAGATCGCGTCCGAAGAACGCCAGATGTCCGGCCGCCCCGAGTCCGCCGAAGACGAGCGCGGCCGCGGTCGTCTGATCGCCTGCCAGGGCTGCCAGCGTGGCGCCACCGGCCGTCGTTGCGGCGCTCAGAAGCTTGAAGGGGATTCGCGGAAGGTCCGGCTGCTCGTTGAGCAGATAGCGTGCTTCGGCCACCGCGCCGCGCCAGGCGAGCGCGCCGGCGGTCCAGATCGATCCCAGTGCGCCGCCGGCGAGGCCGAACTGTGCGAGGTCGCCGTTGATCAGTGCGGCGAGGGCTGCGAGTGCCAGCGGGGCTGGCAGCACGAACAGAGCAGCCGCCTTCGTCGCCGGCGCCCACACGCGTCCGCGGTAAAGCGCCGCGCGCAGCGGGTTCGCCAAACGCGTCACGGCCCTTGCCCATCGCGCTGGACGTCCACGGCGCCCGGCCGCACGCCGTCTGGTCCCTCGCGCGGAAACAGCGCCTGGCAGCCGGGGACGAAGATCGCCACGGTGAGGAGGCAGAGCCCCAGCAGCCGCAGGACGAAGCGCGCCATACCTCCAGTCTAAACGGTGAGTCCGCTGAACCCAGCCCGGCCGCACCCGGCCTGGTCGTGTGCTCGCGATTGATCGCGGGTAGACTTCTGATCACCGATGGCCCAGTACGTAGCGCTTCTGCGAGGCATCATGCCTTCGAATCCGAACATGCGACAGCCAAAGCTGAAGAGCGTGATGGAAGCGCTCGGCTTCACGCGGGTGCGGCCCGTGCTCGGGAGCGGGAACGTGGTGTTCGAGTCGACCGAGCGGAGCGCCGCGGCACTCGAGGCGCGGATGGAGGCGGCGTGGCCGAAGCAGCTTGGTTTCTCCAGTACGACGATCGTGCGCAGCCGCACCGAACTGGACCGGATCATCGCGCTGGATCCATACGCCGGGCTCGAGCACCGAAAGGAAACCTACCTGCTGGTGACGTTCTTCAAACGCCGGTCCAAACTGCCGTTCTCGCCGCCGTTCCAGCCGGAGGGCCTGCCCTGGCGGATCGTGGCCAGCGGCGATCGTGTCATCTTCAACGTGATCGACACGACCACGGGACAGACGCCCAATTCGATGAGTTGGCTGGATAAGAGTCTCGGCCGTGAGATCACGTCACGCACCTGGCAGACGGTGCTCCGGATCCGCGCGGCGATGGATCGCACATAATTCCCTTTTCGTTTCGGAGGTGCCATGCGCCGTCTCTTGATCGTTCTCACGACCATCGTCCTGCTGCCCGCGACTGCGCACGTACAGCAGCGGGAGAGCTACGACTACTGGCGCTTCCAGCGCGACATGATCCAGCGGGGCCAGCAGGCGATCTTCATGTGCAACGGCCTGTTCACGTCGAACCGGACGCTCGAGCAGGTCTTCGCGCAGGAGCTGACGTACCTGCGCGAGCCGATCGGGACGCCCGCCGGCGGGGACTATGAGGTCGACCGTCAACGCCGCGCGGTGGCGATCGGCAATCCGAAGACCGGTCCCGTCATGCGCGCCGCGTTTCGCGAAGGGATCGGCTGCGTGATCATGTCTCCCGACCAGACGTTCGAGGCGATCGACAGCCTGCCGGAACTGAAGGTGCCGCCGCCACCCGGCGATCCCGCCACCACACCGTGGCCGATGGGCGATCTCGTCCGCGACAAGAGCGTGCCCGCGGGCGTGGATGCGTCAGCGCTGCAGGCCGCCTCGGACTGGGCGTTCAACCGCGAGTCGCCGCAGCAGGTCACGCTCAGCCTTCTCGTGGTCCACCAGGGCAGGATCATCCACGAGCGCTACGCGCCCGGCGTCGACATGAGCACCCGCACGCGGACGTGGTCGACGGCCAAGAGCATTGCCGCCACGCTGATCGGCATGCTCGTCGATCAGAAGAAGATGGCGCTCGACGAGCCGCTCGGCCTCGACTGGCTGCCGCGCGCGCAGGCTCCCGAGAAGGACCCGCGCCGTGCGATCACGCTCCGTCACGTGCTGAACATGTCGAGCGGACTGGAGACGGTCGACAACGGCGGTCTCGAGTACGCGACGGGGTCCGGGATGGCGTACTGGGCCGGTGCGAGTTCCGTGCGCGGCGCCCTGAACCGCGGCTTGATCCGCGAGCCCGGCACCAATTGGGACTACGAGAACTACGACACGCTGCTCGCCGTCGCCGCGATGAAGCGAGCGCTCGGCAGCGACCAGGCCTATCTCGAGTTCCCGCGCAAGGCGCTGCTCGATCGCATCGGCATGCGCAACACGCTGCTCAGCACCGATCGCTTCGGCGATTTCATCCTGAGCAGCCAGGTCTACACGAACGCGCGCGATCTCGCGCGCATGGGCCTGCTCTACCTGAACGACGGCATGTGGAACGGCGAGCGCCTTCTGTCGAAGGAATGGATCCAGTTCGTCCGAACGCCCGCGCCCGCGACGGCCGCGCGCGGCAATGAGTACGGCGGACACTGGTGGCTCGTGCCCGACAGACGAACCGACGTGCCGAAGGACGCCTACTCCACCGCCGGCAACCGCGGCCAGTTCGCGATCGTCGTCCCTTCGCACGATCTGGTGATCGTTCGCCGCGGGCTCGACTACGGCCGTCAGGGTTTCGATCGCTGGGACCTCACCCGCGAGGTGCTGAAGGCGTTCAAGGCCACGCAGTAGCGGCCATGAAAGGATGGGCGTGACGATGATGTGGATCGGCCTCGCGGCGCTGGCGATCGTGATCGCCGGCGTGGTGATCTACAACCGGCTGGTGAGCCTTAGGAACCGCGCCGAGGGAGCGTGGGCCGACATCGACGTGCAGCTGAAACGCCGGCACGACCTCGTGGGCAACCTCGTCGAGACGGTGAAGGGCTACGCCACGCACGAACGTGAGACGCTCGAGCGTGTGACCGAGGCGCGGACGCGCGCCGAATCGGCGACCGGCGGCGGAGGGCCTCGCGCCGCCGGGCAGGCGGAGAATGCGCTGACGGCGCAGCTCCGCACCATCTTCGCGCTTGCCGAAGCCTACCCGGACCTGAAGGCCAACGAGAACTTCCAGGAGCTGCAGCGCGCGCTCGCATCCCTGGAGGATGCTCTTCAGAACGCGCGCCGTTACTACAACGCCGTGGTCCGCGACTTCAACACGCGGATCCAGTCGGTGCCGGACATGCTCGTCGCCCGTCCGTTCGGGTTCACGGAACGCGAGTTCTTCGAGCTGTCCGACCCGGCCGAAAAGGAAGTTCCCAAGGTCAGGTTCTAGCTGGTGGTGAGGGGCCTGCGGACAGCCGCCATCCTGGGGATAGCCGTCATCGGCATCGTCGCGTCGGCTGCTCGTACCGCAACGGCGCAGACCGATCGCGGTGCCTACGAGATTCGCAATTTCGAGACGACGCTCACCGTCGAGGAGAATTCGGATCTGCTCGTGGAGGAGCGGATCGACGTCTTCTTCCAGGAGCCGCGGCATGGGATCTTCAGGACCATTCCGGTGCGCTATTCCGATCCGAAGGGCTATGCCTACTCCCTCGGTTTGCGGCTGCTGTCGGTCACCGGCGAGAACGGCGCGTCGTACGAAGCGAAACTGACGAACGAGGGCCGCTATGTGAAGATCCGGATCGGCGATCCGGACCGCACGGTCGAAGGTGCGGTCACGTACGTGATCCGCTACCGCGTGCGCGACGCGTTGACGCAGTTCCCCGAGCACGACGAGATCTACTGGAACGCCACCGGCCACGAGTGGAACGCGACGATCGCCCGCTCGAGTGCCACGGTGCGGCTGCCTGGAAGTCCAGCCGTGGAGTCGCTGCGCTTTGCCGGTTACACCGGGGCGTTCGGCATGGCGGAGCGAGCCGTGGAGATCACGCATCCGGCCCCCGGCGTCGTAAGGTTCGTGACCACGCGTCCGCTGGGCCCGCTCGAAGGCCTGACGATCGCAGTTGGTTTCCCGCAGGGGCTGGTGACGTTCCCGTCCGCAGCCGTCCGCGCCGGCCGGATCGCCGCCGACAACTGGATCATCCTGCTGCCGTTCGGCTGGCTGGTGTTCCTGTTCCGCCGATACCGCGTATACGGGCGGGATCCCGAGGGAGCCGCGGTTGTCATGGTCAGACACGAGCCGCCGACAGGACTCACGCCAGGCGACATCGGCACGCTGATCGACGAGCGGGTCGATACGTCCGACATCACCGCCACCGTGGTGGATCTCGCCGTGCGCCGGTATCTCACCATCCGGATCGAGGAGCGTGACCGGCTGTTCGGTCTGATGACGCGGCAGGTGACCGTGTTCTCGCGCGAGCCGGAGCCACAGGGCGACGCGCTGAAGCCTCACGAACGCAGCACCCTGATGGCGCTCTTCGCGACAGGCGACGAAGTGGAGGCGTCAGACCTCGCGAACCGGTTCTACAGACACATCCCGGGCATCCAGCGTGCGCTCTACGACCGGCTGGTCCAGGAGGGCTACTTCGCGGCGTCGCCCGAGAAGATCCGCACGCGCTGGAAGGTTCTGGGGATGGTTGCCGCGGCGGCAACCGGGGCCGCCGGGTTTGCCTGGATGTCGTTTCGTGCGGTGGGGCCTCCTGCCGAGGTCGTCGTCCCGATCCTCGCCGCCGTGCTCACGTTCCTCGCGTTCGCGGTGTTCTCGCGCGCGATGCCGCGACGAACCCGCAAAGGTGTCGAGGCGCGGGGGTGGGCGCTCGGCTTTCAGGAGTTCGCCACGCGGGTCGAGGGAGATCGGCTCGAACGGGCGGCTGCCGATCCGAGGCTCACGTTCGAGAGGCTGCTGCCGTACGCGATGGCGCTCGGCATCGGCGCCGCATGGGCGAAGAAGTTCGAAGGCGTGTACGCCGGTGGGGCGCCGGCGTGGTACGTCGGGCAGGGGCACAGCCACGGTTTCTCGACGCGGACGTTCGAGCAGGATCTCTCCGGTGCGATGTCGAGTGTCGGACGAAGCATGACCGCGTCGCCTCGATCCTCCAGCGGATCGGGCGGCGGCGGCTCATCCGGCGGTGGCGGCGGCGGTGGTGGTGGAGGATCCTGGTGATCGATCGCGCAGTCGCCGGCGAGCCCATCGAATGCTACCGTGGTGGAGCCAGGCGGCGAGGTATCAGATGACCTGGAGCAGAGTCGCAGCCGTTCTTGTACTGGCGGCCATCCCGATGTTGACGATCATGGCGCAGCCGCAACCGGCCACCCGCGCGTTCATCGGCGCAACGCTCATCGACGGCGCCGGCGGTCCGCCGCTGCCGAACGCCGTGCTCGTCGTCCGGAACGGCGAGGTGGTGGCTGCCGGTCCCGCCGGATCCGTGACGATCCCGGACGGTGCGGAGCGTGTGGACGTCAGCGGCCGCTTCATCATGCCCGGTCTCGTGAATGCGCACGGCCACATCGGATCCGCCGACGGCCTGCGGAGCGGCGCTGCGGTGAACACGGACGACAACGTCCGGCGGCAGCTCGCGCTCAACGCGCGGTATGGCGTCACGACGGTCGTGAGCCTGGGGGATGATGCGGAACCCGGGTTCCGGGCGCGCGAGGGCAACAGCGCACCAGGTCTCGACCGCGCGCGGATCTTCGTCGCCGGACGCGTCGTGAACGCGGAGACGCCCGACGAGGCCAGGCAGCAGGTGCGCGAGATCGCGACGCTCAGGCCCGACTGGATCAAGATCCGCGTCGACGACAATCTTGGCGCCGGCACGAAGATGCCGCCCGAGGTATATCGCGCGGTCATCGACGAAGCGCACGCCCGGAAACTGCCGGTGGCCGCGCACATCTTTTATCTCGACGACGCCAAGGGCCTCCTTCGCGCCGGCGTGGACTACATCGCCCACAGCGTGCGCGACCAGCCCGTCGATCGCGAGTTGATCGATCTGATCAAGGCCCGCGACGTCTGCCTCTCGCCCACGCTGATGCGCGAGGTGTCGACGTTCGTGTATGCGACGCGTCCCGTGTTCTTCGACGATCCGTTCTTCACGCGTGAGGCCGACCCGAAGGTGATCGCCGCGCTCGAAGACCCCAAACGGCAGGAAGCAATGGCGAAGAGCCGCGCGGCCGAGGCGTACCGGAAGGGACTCGAGATCGCCCGAGCCAATGTGAAGACGCTGCACGATGCGGGCGTTCGGATCGCGTCGGGAACCGACTCGGGTCCGCCGGCACGCTTCCAGGGCTACTTCGAGCACCTCGAGCTCGAGGAACTCGTGCGATCCGGTCTTACCGCTGCTCAGGCGCTGAAGGCGGCGACCGCTGATGCCGCAAGCTGCACAGGGATCGGCGACCGCGTCGGCACGCTGATCCCCGGCCGCGCGGCGGACTTCATCGTCCTGTCACGCGATCCGCTGCAGGACATCCGGAACACGCGGTCGATCGAATCCGTGTGGATCGCGGGGAATAGAGTTCCGCGGTAGAAACGCCTCACCGATCGTCCAGTTCCTCGAGCATGATGAGGCCGCGTTTGAGCGCCTGGACGATCGCCTGGGCGCGGTTCTCGACCTGCAGCTTGCCGAGCACGCGTCCCACGTGTGTCTTGACCGTTTCCTCGCTGATATCGAGCGCGGCGGCGATCTCCCTGTTGGACCTTCCGAAGGCGAGTTGCCGCAGCACGTCGAGTTCCCGCGCCGTGAGGTCGTCGGGCGACGTGCCGGCGCTGACGATCTGCCGGCTCACGCCGGGATCGATGTAGGGCCTGCCGCGCCCTACGGTGCGCACTGCGGCGAGCAGGATCTCCGGGTCCGCGTCCTTGCGGACGTAGCCGATCGCGCCGGCACGCAGGACGGCCATCATCCGGGCCTCGTCGGTTGAAGCCGTCAGCGCGATCACCTTCACACCTGGTTGCCGTGTCATCAAACGTCGCGTCGTCTCGATACCGTCGACTCCTCCGGGCAGCAGCAGGTCCTGCAAGACGACGTCCGGCTTCCACCCGTCGATTTGATCGAGCAGTTCCTCTCCGCTGGCCGCGACGCCGACGACACGCAGGTCCGGGAACGACTCAAGGTAAGCCTTGAGGCTGCTGGCGACGACCCGGTGGTCGTCGACGAGGACGATGGTTGTCATCGGACCGACTCCCGCACGGTGGGCTCGCTCGCAGCGCGTCCTCGCCGAAGGCGCGTCCAGGTCCTCAGGTGTTGTACGAACGCCAGCCCGAAGAAGATGACGAACGCGTTCCCAAACCAGAACCCCTGATTCATAACGCTCAGCAGTCCGAAACCAGTGGCGGCACCAAACAGGAGCGCGAGCCTCAAGGAGTGCCTGCGGCGATAGTCGCGTTCCTCCGACGCCTCGTACGGTACGGCAAGTGTCACACGGGTGCCGCCCTGAGCAGCCGCGTCGATCGTGATCTCTCCACCGATCTCTGCCGCCCGTGCACGCATGTTCTGCATCCCCATTCCACTTCGCGAGGCCTCACTCCCGAAGCCGACGCCGTCGTCCTCGATGCGGAGTTCGACGTTGAGCGGTGTCGTCTCGAGCGAAACCGCGATATGCCGCGCACGGGCATGCCGGCCAATGTTCGCCAACGCTTCCTGCGCGACGCGATAGATCGCCTGATGGGTGCCCGGTGCGAAGGCCTCGTCAGGCGGCAGCGTTCCGATCCTGACGTCGACGCTGGCGCCGGTGCGAAACGCAAGCGCCTCGGCCTGCTTCCTAATGGCTTCCACGAGTCCCGTGTTTCCAAGGGGCACGGCCCGGAGCTGCTCCAGCATCGCCTCCATTTCGGACATCGCTTCGCGGGCCGACTGCCGGACCTGGGAAATCGCCTGCTGTGCCCCGGCTGGATCGGTCGCAAACCGCGTCTCGGCTGTGGCGGCACTCGTCTGAATGGCGAAGACCTGCTGCTTCACGGCATCGTGCAGCTCCCGCGCGAGTCGGTTTCGCTCCTCCTGCGCGATCGCCTCGCGAATCTGCCGTTCGTCGGGCGTCGCGGTCTCGACTGCGTGCTCCGGGGCGAAGACGATCGACGGTGCAGCAGGTGGCGGAAAGCCTCCAGGGAACCGGACGTACAACAGCCCGAAGATCACCGCTAGAAAAACCCACGAAGACTGCCTGAGGAGCGGGATGTCAAGCGTCGCGTAGCTCTGAAGAACGAGCATTGCCCAGACGACGACGTGCGCGGCGATGAACCAGGAGAACAGACGGCGGCGCGCCCGCGCGTCAACGGAGGCCAGGCCGGACGCGAGGATGGCGGCCGCAACCATGACCGTACCGCTTACGCGGATCAGGACGGCTAGTCCCCAGCGCACGTCGGCCAGGTGCGACCCGAGCCAGAGCTGACCCCAGCCGGCAAGGACGAATCCGGCCAGGCCGACTAGGACGGCATAGGTGCGCAGCACGACCCGGCTGTCGAGTGTCTCGACGTCGACGCGGTGTCTTGCAGTCATGGCCGGAAGTCTATGACTCCGCCCGGGTCCGCGCATCACGCAAGCGGTGGAGAGGGCCATCCCCCAATCGGGGGATTTAGCTGTTCCAGTCAGCTCTTTCCGATCGCGCTCTTGATCAGGGCCACGGTCGAGGCGGGATCCTCGACTTCGACGATGATCTCGTCGTAGGCGGCGCCGTCGCGGCACTGAATCACGATGGCGCGATCGGGATTGCGAACGGTCCAGAAGTCCGGACGGAAATCCGCCTGGTAGTAGGTGCCCGCCGTATAGACGCCCGGAATGTGCGTGCCCGGGATCCGAAGGCCCGGCATGATACGGCGGGCGCGGTCGGGATCGTGGCGCACGTCGCGCACGTCCGACAGCGGCACCCGCAGCGACGATTTCAACGCCCACAGCTTGTGGATGCCATTGACCTGGATCTCGAGATCTCCGCCGTCGATCGCAATCGTGACCATCCCGGTTTTCCTCGCGTGTATTCGAGCCTCCGCCCACAGGCGAACGACACTATAGCCCGCCCCGCAATCCGCCCTTCGACTCGCTTTGCTCGCTCAGGGCAGGCCCTTCGACTCGCTTCGCTCGCTCAGGGCAAGCACCCCGCACGTAGCACCCCGCACCGCACCCCAGCACCCCAGCACCCGCACGTCGCAGGTCGCACGCCGCACGCCGTACGTCGCACGTCGCACCCCGCACCGCGGACCGCGCACCCGCCTTCGCCAAGGCTACGGCGCGGCAAGCGTAGTAATCTCTGCCCCATGACACCGAGATTCCTCCTGGGCGCAGCCCTGGCCGCGGCGTGCGCCGTCACGCTTGCGGCGCAGTCGACGCAACCACAGTCCTTCGACCTCCTGATCACGAACGGCCGCGTCTTCGACGGCACCGGCAATCCCGCGTTCCCCGCCGACATCGGCGTGCGCGACGGGAAGATCGTCGCCGTGGGACGCCTGGGCGGCGCCAAAGCGGCGCGTGTGATCGACGCGACCGGAAAGTTCGTCGCGCCGGGCTTCATCGACATCCACTCGCATGCCGACGATGGCGCGAGAGCGCGAGGCGGGTTCCGCGACGAGAACGCGCAGATCCGCGCGGCGCCGAATCTCGTCTCCCAGGGCATCACCACCGTCGTCGTCAATCACGACGGACGTTCGCCGTGGCCGATCAGGGAACAGCGCGAGCTGATCGAGAAGAACCGGATCGGCCCGAACACGATGCTGATGGTGGGGCACGGCGCGGTGCGGTCGCAGGTGATGGGACGCGACGCGCGGCGGCCGGCCACGCCGGAGGAAGTGGTGAAGATGCGGGCGCTCGTGCGCCAGGCACTGGAGGAAGGGGCCGTCGGACTCTCTGCGGGCCTCGAGTACGAGCCCGGACGATGGAGCGAAACCGGGGAAGTCGTCGAACTGGCAAAGGAACTGCCGGCGTTCGACGGCGTCTACATCTCGCACGAGCGCAGCGAGGGAAGCGATCCGCTGTGGTACGTGCCCAGCGTGGACGGCCCCGGCCCGCCGACGCTGCTCGATGCGGTCCGCGAAACGATCGAGATCGGTGAGAAGTCGGGCGCGCGCGTGGTCGCGTCGCACATCAAGGCGAAAGGCGCGAACTACTGGGGATCGAGCGGGGCGGCGATCAGCCTGATCGAACGCGCGCGGCAGCGCGGCGTGGACGTGTGGGCGGACCAGTATCCCTATCCGACCAGCGGCACCGATGGATCGACCGTGCTGATTCCGTCGTGGGCGACGCGGGCGGCTGGCGGCTCGCGAGGCGGCGACGGGAACTCGCGGGCCGACGCGCTGCGAACGACGCTCGCCGATCCGGAAAAAGCGAAGACGGTGCGGTCCGACATCGCCCATGAGATCGCGCGTCGCGGCGGCGCCGACAACGTGATCGTGTACGACTACACCGACAAGTCGCTGTACGGAAAGTCGCTCGCCGAGATTGCGAGCCTGTGGAAGACGGACCCCGTCGAGGCCGCGATCAGGATCCAGCTCGAGGGGCTGCCGAACCGGAACGGCGGCGCGCGGATGCGCGGGTTTTCGATGCACGAGATCGACATGGAGAACTACGCACGGCAGCCGTGGGTGGCGACGTCCACGGATGCCGGCATCGCGCTGCCCGACGGTCCGGCCTCGACCCATGCGCGTTTCTACGGCAGCTTCCCGCGCAAGATCCGGCACTACGCGCTCGACCGCGGCGTCATCTCCGTCGAGCACGCGATTCGGGCTTCCACGTCGCTGCCGGCACTGATCATGGGGCTGAAGGATCGCGGCGTGATTCGCGAGGGCATGGCTGCTGATCTCGTCGTGTTCGATCTCGCGACGATCCGCGACAAGGCCACGTTCTTCGAACCGCACCAGTACTCGGAAGGCATCGAGCACGTGTTCGTCAACGGCGTCGCGGTCGTGGATGGTGCGAAGCTGACGTGGGCGCTGCCGGGGAAGGTGTTGACGCGGTAGGGAACAGGGAACAGGGATCAGGGATCAGGGAGCAGGGAACGGGGATCAGGGAGCAGGGATCAGGGAACAGGGGACAGGGATCAGGGATTAGGGAGTAGGGGTCAGGGATCAGGGAACGGGGATGGGGGATCGGGAAACGCCGAACTCCGAACGTCGAACTCAGAGCGAGGTTCATAGTTCGAAGTTCGGAGTTCGGAGTTCGGCGTTCATAGTTCGGCGTTTTACCGGCCCCGAGTCCCTGTATGATTCGTGCCGTGATTCACCTTCTCCTTGCCGCGATTCTCGCCCTCTCGACCGCAGCTGCCAACGACACCGACTGGTCCCGCTTCCGCGGGCCGAACGGCTCGGGCATCTCGACGACGAAAGGGTTGCCGACCGAGTTCGGTCCCGACAGGAACGTCGTCTGGAAGGTCGACCTGCCGGAGGGATACTCGTCGCCCATCATCTCCGGCAACCGCATCTTCCTGACCGGCCTGCGCGACCAGAGTCTCGTGACGGTCGCGGTGGATCGCACGACCGGGAAGGTGCTGTGGGAGCGGGACGCACCGAGGAGCCGTACCGAGAAGCTCGACAAACGCAATCGTCCGGCCGCCTCGTCGGCCGCCGTCGACGACCAGCACGTCATCGTCTTCTTCGGCGACTACGGCCTGATCGGCTACGACGTGAACGGCAAGGAGCTGTGGAAGCAGCCGCTCGGCCCGTTCAACAACATCTACGGCATGGGCGCGTCGCCGATCCTGGTCGGCAACAGCGTGGTGATGGTCATCGACCAGAGCACCAACTCCTACATCGCCGCCTGGGACAAGAAGACCGGGAAGAAACTCTGGCAGACGCCGCGGACCGAAGCGAAGAGCGGGCACTCGACGCCGATCCTCTGGACGCCCCGCGGCGGCAAGCCGCAGATCATCGTTTCCGGCTCCTTCCTTTTGAGCGCCTACGATCCCGATAACGGCAAGCGGCTCTGGTGGGTGGGTGGCCTCTCGTTCGAGATGAAGTCCACGCCGGTCGTCAGGGGTGACGTCGTGTATGCGAACGGCTTCGGTGCGCCCGAGAACATTCCCGGCAACCAGGTGCCGATCATGACCACGGAGGCAGCCTTCAAGGGGGACGCGAACGGCGATGGCAAGCTGGCTCGCGAGGAGATGCCGGCCGACAACAGGAATCACGCCGCGCGCATGGGCATCGCGGTGGCCGATCTCGACGGCGACCGCATGCTGTCGCGCGAGGAGTGGGACTACTACAAGGCCGCGATGGAATCGCAGAACGGCATCCTCGCGATCCGGATGGGCGGCAGCGGCGACATGACCGCGAAGTCGGTGAAGTGGACGTATCACCGCGGGATCCCGCAGCTTCCGTCGCCGCTCATCTACGAGAACGTGCTGTACATGGTCAACGACAACGGCGGGATCGTGACCATGCTGGATCCCGATACGGGAGAGCTGCTGAAGCAGGGACGGCTGCCCGGCGGAAGCGACACCTTCTACGCGTCACCCGTGGCTGGCGACGGCAAGGTCTTCATCGCGAGCGAGAAGGGGCAGGTCTTCGTGCTCCCTCCAGGACCGTCGCTCGAACCGCTCGCGATCAACGACATGGGCGACGGCATCTATGCCACGCCCGCGCTCGTCGACGGCCGCATCTATCTGCGGACCGTGCACACGCTCTACTGCTTCGGGGAGTAACGGGGTGCGTCGTGGTGCATCGAGGTGCACTCTCGAACGACTCACTGAACTGCTGCTGACCTTCCGCCTGCGGTGAATCGACGCGGGCACCATTCCGCGCGCAATGTCAACCATTCCGATCGCTGCGCTGCCGATCGCGCGCGGCGATCAGAAAGATTTTCATGCGTTAGGATTATAGAGATATGCCCAGCTGGCAGGATTTCACCGGTCTCAATCGTGGGTACGTGCTCGAGCTGTACGAACGGTACAAGCAGGATCCTTCCTCGGTCGATGAGGGCACGCGCGCGCTGTTCGAGCAGTGGACTCCGCCCGCGGAGGATGCCGCGGAAGCGGCAGCCACGGTTCCGGTTCTCAAGAGTGTCGGCGCCGTCATGCTCGCGCAGTCGATCCGCCGGTATGGGCATCTCGCCGCGCAACTCGATCCGCTCGGGACGCCTCCCGCCGGCGATCCGGCATTGATGCCTGAGACCCACGGCGTCACCAACGAGGATCTTCGTGCGCTGCCGGCGTCGCTGATGTGGTCGTCGCTCGCCGAGAACGCGTCGAACATGCTCGAGGTCGTGGACGCGTTTCGACGGGTCTACTGCTCCACGACCGGCTACGATTTCGCGCACATCTTCGTCCCCGAAGAGCGGCGCTGGCTGCGGCAGGCAGTCGAGTCCGGACGGTTCCGTTCGCCGGCGGATCCGATCGATCCCAGAGCGCTGCTCGACCGGCTCACGCAGGTCGAGGTCTTCGAGCGTTTCCTCCATCGCACCTTCCCCGGCAAGACGCGCTTCTCGATCGAAGGGCTCGACATGCTGGTGCCGGTGCTCGACGAGATCATCGGGGATTCCGCCGAAGGGGGCGTGCGTCACATCATCATCGGGATGGCGCACCGCGGCCGCCTCAACGTGATGGCGCACGTGCTGAACAAGCCGTACACGCAGATCCTCGCCGAGTTCAAGGACCCGATCTCGAGCAAGAACTTCCGCGAAGACATGGCCTGGACCGGGGACGTGAAGTATCACGCCGGAGCGCGCCGCGCCATCAAGGGCGGCGCCGAAATGGACGTCGTCGTGGCGATGCCGCCGAACCCGAGCCACCTCGAAGCGGTGAACCCGGTCGTCGAAGGGATGGCTCGCGCGGCCAGTACCACCACGGATCACCGGGGCGCCCCGGTGTTCGATCCGAAGGCGAGCCTGCCGATCCTCATTCACGGCGATGCGGCGTTCCCCGGTCAGGGCGTCGTCGCCGAAACGCTCAACCTGTCTCGACTCGAGGGCTACACCACGGGCGGCACGATCCACATCATCGTGAACAACCAGCTCGGGTTCACGACCGGACCCCAGCAGGGGTACAGCACGTCGTACGCGAGCGGACTCGCGCGCGGGTTCAAGATCCCGATCATCCACGTCAACGCCGACGACCCCGAAGCCTGCGTCGAGGCGGCGCGCCTGGCCGTCGCGTACGTCAAGCAGTTCCAGCGCGACTTCCTCATCGACCTGATCGGCTATCGGCGTCACGGCCACAACGAAGGGGACGAGCCGGCGTTCACGCAGCCGCTGATGTACAAGAAGATCGCCGAGCACCCGACGGTTCGCCAGATCTGGGCGACCACGCTGACGGAGCGCGGTGTCGTTGCTGCCGAGGATCCGGAAGAACTGAACCGCCGCTACATGTCGGACCTCCAGCAGACGATGGACGCGCTGAGGCCGGAGCAGGATTACGTCGAACCGCAACCGGAAGAACCGCCCGCGGGAGCGGCGCTCAGCGCCGAGACGACCGTACCGCTGGACCGGCTGCGCGAGCTGAACGCGTCGCTCGTCCGCATGCCGGACGGCTTCACGATTCATCGCCGGCTCGAACGCGTGCGCGAGAAGCGGCCGACGATCCTCGACAACCCCGACGAGCGGACGGTGGACTGGGCCGCGGCCGAGGAGTTCGCGCTGGCCTCGATCCTCGTCGACGGCACCAGCATCCGGCTGACGGGTGAGGACGTCGAGCGCGGCACGTTCAGCCACCGCCATGCCGTGCTCCACGACGTGAACACCGGCGCGCGGCACATCCCGCTGCAGTCGATCCCGCAGGCGCGCGCGGCCTTCGAGATCCACAACAGTCCGCTGACCGAGAACGCGCTGATCGGGTTCGAGTTCGGCTACAACATCCAGGAGCCGACCCGCCTCGTGATCTGGGAGGCGCAGTACGGCGACTTCATCAACGGCGCGCAGACCATGATCGACGAGTACCTCGTGTCGGCACGCGGCAAGTGGGGGCTGCGGCCGTCGCTGGTGCTGCTGCTGCCGCACGGGCACGAAGGGGCCGGGCCGGACCACGCGAGCGCGCGGCCGGAACGCTTCCTCCAGCTCGCCGCCGATATCAACATGCGGATCGCCAACTGCACGACCGCGGCGCAGTACTTCCATCTGCTGCGGCGCCAGGCGGCGCTGCTCACGATCGATCCGCTGCCGCTCGTCGTGCTCACGCCGAAGAGCCTGTTGCGTCACCCGATGGTGGCGTCGGCTCCGAGGGAGCTGGCGGAGGGACGGTTCCGTATGGTGATCCCCGATGAGGACGCGGCCGGACGCGCCGGCGAAATCCGCCGCGTGCTGGTCTGCTCGGGCAAGGTGTACGTCGACCTGATGTCGAGCGACCATCGCGCGACGCGTCAGGACGTCGCGATCTGCCGGCTGGAACAGCTCTACCCCGTGCCGATGCGGGATCTGCGTGGGATGTTCGACGGCTACCCGAACGCCGAAGAGGTCGTGTGGGTGCAGGAGGAGCCGGAGAACTACGGCGCATGGGAATTCATCCGGCCGCACCTCGTCGAACTGGCCGGAGGCCGCACGGTCCGCCACATCGCGCGTCCGCGGAGCGCGGCGCCGGCCGAAGGATCCGCGGCTCGCCACGCGACGAACCAGCAGCTGCTGATCGAGCGGGCCTTCGGCGGGCCACAGGGATCCGGCGGCAGGACCGCACGCAAGGCGAAAGCGGATGCGGCGCTCACCAGCGCCAAAGGATGAACGTGAACGTGAGGACAGAGAGCGTATATGTCGGTTGACATCGTTGTTCCCGAAGTAGGCGAGTCCATCGTCGACGCGCGCGTCGCGAAGTGGCTGAAGAAGGAAGGCGACGCGGTGGCGGCCGGCGATCCGCTCGTGGAGCTGGAAACCGACAAGATCGACCTCGAGGTGGCCGCTCCGCAGGCGGGTGTGCTCGCGCGCATCGACCACAAGGACGGCGCGGACGTCAAGGTCGGGGACGTGCTGGGCGCGATCGAGGAAGGCGCGGCGGCAGCCGCCGAGCCGCCGGCGAAGGCCGCCGATACCGCAGAGGCGCAGGCTCCGGCGAAGCCAGCCGCGCCGGCGCCGGAGGCCGCGAAGACCCGCGCGACGCCCGCGGCGCGGAAGGCGGCGGAACTCAAGGCGGTCGATCTTGCCAGCGTCAAGGGAACGGGCGATGCGGGCCGCGTGATGCGGCGCGACGTGGAGGCGAGTTCCGAGCCCGCCCCCGCGCCTGCGGCGCAACGCCGCGCCGAGCCCGCCGCACCGCCACGCCGCGAGGAAGCGAAGCCCGCGTCCGCGCCCGCTCCTTCGGGGCTACGGCGAGGGGAGCGGACCGAAGAGCGCGTCCGCATGTCGAAGCGCCGCGCCACGATCGCCAAGCGGCTCGTCGAGGCGCAGCACACCGCCGCCATGCTCACCACCTTCAACGAGGTGGACATGTCGGCCGTGCAGGCGCTTCGCGCGCGGCACAAGGAGTCGTTCCGCGAGCGCCATGGGGTCGGCCTCGGCCTCACCTCCTTCTTCGTGAAGGCGGCCATCGGCGCGCTGCGCGCGTTCCCGCGGATCAACGCCGAGATCCAGGGGGACGAGATGGTCCTCAAGGGCTACTACGACATCGGCATCGCGGTCAGCGCCACCGAAGGACTGGTGGTTCCGGTGATCCGCGATGCGGACGCGCTGTCGTTTGCCGAGATCGAAGCGCAGGTGCGTGATTTCGCGCAGCGGGCGGGGAACGGGACGCTCTCGCTGGCCGACTTGAAGGGCGGCACGTTCACCATCACCAACGGCGGCGTCTTCGGCTCGCTCAACAGCACGCCGATCCTCAATCCTCCGCAGGTCGGGATCCTCGGACTCCATGCGATCAAGGATCGACCGGTGGCCATGAACGGGCAGATCGTGATCCGCCCGATGATGTACACCGCGCTGACCTACGATCACCGGATCGTGGACGGCGCGGAAGCGGTCCGGTTCCTGGTGAAAATCAAGGAGCTGATCGAGGACCCGGGAGCCCTGTTGATCGAATAGTGAAACTCCGAACTATGAACGCCGAACTATGAACGCGAAACTCCGAACTATGAACGCCGAACTGTGAACTAAGAACAGTTCGGAGTTCGGCGTTCGTAGTTCGGAGTTTCGTTGTCCGCCATGAACGAGATTGCTCGAATCGTCGACCAGCTCGAACGCGAACACGCCGGCGACCCCTGGCACGGGTCCCCGCTCTCTGAGATTCTCGAAGGCATCACCTGGGAGCAGGCTGCGGCGAAGCCCTTGCCCGGAGGGCACAGCATCTGGGAACTCGTGCTCCACATGACCGGATGGAAGAACGAGGTGCGGCACCGGCTGTCCGGCGCGCCTTCGGGGGAACCGGACGAGGGCGACTGGCCGGCGGTCGGTCAGCCGAGCGCGGACCGGTGGACGCAGGCGCTGGAGAACCTCGAACTCGCCCATCGCCTGCTCGTCGGAACGGTCAAGGAATTCCCTGAAGCGAACCTCTACACGCCGACGAACGATCCGCGCAACGCGGAACTCGGTACCGGCGTCTCGTACTACGAGCTACTCCACGGCATCGTCCAGCACGACGTCTATCACGCCGGGCAGATCGCGATCCTCAAGAAGAACGTGTAAACGTGCGACGTGCGACGTGCGATGTGCGATGTGCGATGTGCGATGTGCGACGTGCGACGTGCGCCGTGCCGGTGCCGTGCGGTGTGCGAAGTGCATGCACGTCGCACGTAGCACCCAGCACCCGCACCCAGCACCCGCACGTAGCACCCGCACGTCGCACGCCGCACGTCGCACGTCTCTCAGCGGATATCGACCCTGACGTTGACTTTCTCCGTAAACGGCCGGAGACACACGCCGGCGCCGCAGGCCTGGAACGTGATCTCGAGCGGCCCGTTCGTCTTGCCTGACACGGACCGGCCGACCGTCACCGGGACACGGAACGTCGCTTCACCCTCGTAGTAGCGCGTTTCCAGGTCGAAGTTCTCGTCCTTCATCGTCTTCGCCGGCGGGGCGGCGATCTGCTTCGTCGAGATCGTGAACGGGGCGCCGGACGCGAGGTCGATCGTGAGCGGTTTCGGGCCGCCTTCCGGCTGCGTGATCGCGTACAGCTTCCAGCCGTCCTCGATCTTCGCCGTCAGCGAAATCTGGACCGTGCCGCCGGCCGCCGCGGCCGGCGTGACGGGCGCCGCGGACCATTTGACGACATCGGCGGGGCGCTGGAGAGGGACGCCGGAGAGAGCCAGGGCGAGCAGCCACGCGATCATGCTTCTATCCTAGCAGCCCGTGGGGTTTCACTCCGGGCCGCCCAGCGCGTCTGTTAACATCGAATTCTCGGATGGCCACATATACAGCGAAAGACATTACGGTCCTGGAAGGGCTCGAGCCCGTCCGGAAGCGCCCCGGCATGTACATCGGCGGCGTGAGCGCCGCCGGCCTCCACCATCTGGTCTGGGAGATCCTCGACAACTCGATCGACGAGGCGATGAACGGCTATGCCTCGAAC
>DASWVN010000058.1:0-9630 GCA_036401215.1 Vicinamibacterales bacterium
TCCGGGGTGCGCGGTGCGCGGTGCGGGGGTGCGGGGTGCGCGGTCCGCGGTGCGGCGCGGCGCCGGCCGCCATCCACACCGCGGGCCGTACCGCAGTCGCCGGTATTCCTGGCTGCTCCGCGTGCGGAGTGTACTCCGTGAGATCCAGCCGGGAGTGGCTGTCGTCCGGCCGTGATTGTGTGGTCGTCGTCCAGCCCTGATGCCCGGTCGTTCGTCCCGGCTGCGTCGTTCCAGCTCCAAGGTACGTGATAGGCTCACGCTCCGTATGTACACAGTCCTGCTGACCGTGCTGCTGCTCCAGGCGGCGGCTCCGGGCGCGCGCAACATCTGGGTGGCGGAGTACGCGAAGAAGGACGCGGCGGCATTTGCCGCGGAGTTCGAGGAGCCTTCACGGGCGTTGTACCGCTATCGGGCCGCGATGGCGGGGCTGATCGGCGTCAAGCCCGGCATGAACGTGGGCGAGGTCGGCGCCGGGTCCGGCAGCTTCTCGCGGTACGTCGCCGAGAAGGTCGGGCCGGACGGTCACGTCTACGCCAATGAACTCGAGCCCAGGATGGTCGAGTACATGAAGGCGCAGGCCGTGAAGGACGGATTGCAGAACCTCACCGTCGTCCAGGGCGCAATCAGTTCCACCGGGTTCCAGCCGGCGTCGCTCGATGCGATCGCTGCCATCTTCGCTCTCAGCTTCTTCGACGATCGTGACGGGATGCTGAAGTCGATCCACGACTCGCTCAAACCGGGCGGCCTGCTGCTCGTGGTCGACATCCCGAGCGAACAGGTGGGGGAGCGGACGCTTGGCATCGACGTCGAAGACGTGATTGCGGCGGCAGCGAGCGCAGGCTTCAGGCACGAACGCGAGAACGGTGTCGTTCCTGGCCACTATGCCCTGATCTTCCGGAAGTAGGGGACAGGGAACAGGGATCAGGGATCAGGGGACAGGGAATAGGGATTAGGGAAGGGATTAGGGATCAGGAGCGGATCGGGGATCTGGACTATGAGAGTCGTGATCGTCTTGTTGGTGGCCTTCTCGGCCGTCGCGGGTGGTTCGGTTACCGAGCCGGCGCCGGAGTTGACGTGGCCGGGCTTTCGCGGTCATTCGGCGAGTGGTGTTGCGCCCAAAGCGTCGCTCCCCGAGGCCTGGGACACGAAGCAGAACGTGAAGTGGACGACCTCGATCCCGGGCAATGGCTGGTCGTCGCCGATCGTGTGGGGGGACACGGTCTATGTGACGTCTGCCATCGGTACGAAGGGGTTCAAGCAGCCGTCGACGGGATTGTTCGGCAACGACTACATCGCCGAACTGCAGGCGCAGGGGATCAAAGGCGCCGAGCTGATGAAGAAGATCCAGGAGCGCGACAACGAGATGCCCGATGAGGCATCGGAGCTGCGGTACATGCTCTATGCGCTCGACGCGAAAACCGGCACGGTGAAATGGGAACGCGAGGCCGTGAAGACGGTCCCATCGCAGGGACGTCACCGGAAGAATACCTATGCCTCGGAGACGCCGTTCACCGATGGTGAACGGATCTACGCCTCGTTCGGGCAGAACGTCGGCCTCTTCGTGTTCGACATGCAGGGCACCCCGCTCTGGAAGAAGCAGTGGCCGCCGCAGAAGATCTATCTCGACTTCGGCACGGCGTCGTCTCCAGTCGTTCACGAAGGACGCGTCTACCTGCTGCACGACAGCGAACAGCGGTCCTACATTACGGCGCTCGATGCGAAGACCGGCGAGGAGATCTGGCGGACGGCGCGGCCCGAGACCGGCATGCCGAAATCGTCGTGGATGACGCCGTTCGTCTGGAAGAACCCGCTGCGCACCGAGATCGTCACGACGGGGCATGGGCTCGTGATCTCGTACGGCCTGGATGGAACGGAACTCTGGCGCATCGGGGGCATGTCGATGCCCACCGCGTCGCCGATCGCGGCGGACGGACGGCTCTTCGTCGGCACCGGCTCGCAGGGTGACGCGAACCGGCCGTTCATGGCGGTGAAGCCGGGTGCCGCCGGCGATATCTCGCTCGCGCCGGACACGACGAGCAACGACTTCATCCTCTGGCGTCAGCCGCGCGTTGCCGGCTACACGCCATCGGCGATCGTGCACGCCGGCAAGGCCTACCTGGTGCACGACACCGGCATCCTCACCGTGCTCGACGCGAAGACGGGACAGCAGATCTATCGCGTCCGCGTCGGCGGGGGCGGGCACACGTTCTCCGCGTCCCCGGTGGCGTCCGGATCGCGCGTGTACTTCCTCACCGAAGAGGGGGTGACGTTCGTGCTCGATACGGGCGACGCCTACAAAGAGCTCGCGAAGAACGATCTTGCCGAGATGTCGCTCGCCTCGCCCGCGATCGCCGGGGACGCCATCTACATCCGCACGCAGTCGAAGCTGTACAAGATCGCGGACTGAACCGCGGTGCGCGGTGCGCGGTCCGCTGTGTGCGGTCCGGGGCGCGGCGTAAAGCCGCGCCCTACGTACTGGCGTATGGCGCCCCTTTACGGGGCGCCATCGGTCGCCGACCGCGCATCTCGCACCTTGCACCCCGCACCGCGCACCGCGGACCGCGCACCCCGGACCCCGGGCCTCGCGTTGCCGGTCTACGCCGGGCCTCCGTGTACTTTGCGCGCTCTGCGAGTTCCAGTCGACAGGTGGCTGTCGCGGGAATTCCGGGCTGCGGCCGTCGTCACAAGTTCAGGGCTGTGGCTGTCGCCACTATTTCAGCGAACGGTGCAGACGATACAGGAACACCGCGGCACGCTTGGTCTGTGACGGCAGCGTGTGGAGGTCGGCGGTTTCGTTGACGGTGTGGTCGCTATGGCCCATGAGGCCGATGCCGTCCAGGATCAGGGGGACGTGGCCGGCGACGAACGACACGTCGGCGGCGCCGGCGCGGTCGGGATCGACGGCGGTGACGGGACCCGCTCCGACGTCGCGGCTGGCCTGGTCGTACATCGCCAGCAGCTTCCGGTTGCCGTCGGTCGGCGCCAGCGGCGGATATCCGTCCTCGAACGTGATGGTGGACTGCGCGTGCGGGAGCGACGCCTTGACGATCTCCTCCATCGCCGCCTTGGCCTTGGCGAGCTGCTCGGCCGAGAGCGTGCGCATGTCGCCGTTGACGATCGCGTGTTCGGCGATGACGTTGGTCTTGCCGAAGGCGGTGCCGCGGGCCTGCACGGCATCGTGTTCGACCATCGTTCCGCCGACGATCGTGCCGGGGTTGAACGTCAGGTGCGGTTCGCCGGCGAGCTTCTCGCGGAACGCGTTCAGGATCCGCGCCGCCTCGAAGATCGCCCCGTAGCCGATGTCCTCACGAAACACCTGGGACGAATGCGCCGGTTGCGCCTTCACGCGCAGCGTCCAGCTCGTGGTGCCGCGGCGCGAGATGACCGCGGTCTTCGGATCACCCGGACCGTCCTCGAACCCGATGGCGGCGGCCGCGCCTTTCGCGGCATCCATGAGAGCGGCACGCGCCAGCGAGACCGGGTCCCCGGCGTCCTCCTCGTCGCCGGTGAAGACCACGACGATGTGCATGGAGTCGAGCGCGCCAATGTCGCGCAGCGCCTTCATCGCCTGGATGATGATGACGTTGCCGCCTTTCATGTCGATGATGCCCGGGCCGCGGGCGTACCGTCCGCCTTCGCCGGGGGCGTCCACGCGTTCCATCTTCTGGAACGGACTGTCGGCCTCGAACACCGTGTCGAGGTGACCGATCAACAGCAGCTTCGGACCGGGTCCCGGACGCTCGGCCACGAGATGCCCCGCGCGATTGAACGGCGCGCCATCGACCCAGGCCGTCTTGAAGCCGAGGGCATCGAACTCCTGTTGAAAGATCCTGCCGACCTCCCTGACGCCGGCGAAGTTCTGCGTGCCGCTGTTGATGTTGACGACCGTCTCGAGCAGCGTCAGCGCCTCATCGTTCGTCTTCTCGACGAACGCCACGATCCGGCTCTCGTCGGCGCTCAAGCCGCTCTGGGCAGTCATTGGGGCTCCACACGCCACCATCGATGCAGCAGCAAGACCGAGGACAGTTCGTTTCAGCATTCGGGATTCAGCATTCAGCATTGACGATCCCGCCATTGTATGCCGCAACGGATGTCAGCGCTGAACGTCCACTCCCATCTGCGCCGCCGCGAACGTCCACTCGTCGGCCAGTTCCTCGATGCGCTTGTCGGTCGAGCGGAAGTTGTGCGAGCCGCCGGTCTCGACACGGAGCAGCACGGGGTTATCGCAGCCCTGCGCGGCCTGGAGCGCGGCAGTGAACTTGAACGAGTGGCTGGGGACGACGCGGTCGTCGTGGTCGGCGGTGGTGACCAGCGTCGCGGGATAGCACGTGCCCGGCTCGATGTTGTGCAACGGCGAATACTTGAACAGGACCTCGAAGCCTTTCGGATCCGAGGCGCTGCCGTATTCCGTCACCCACGCCTTGCCGCCGGTGAAATGGTCATAGCGCAGCATGTCCATGACGCCGACGGCCGGCAGCGCCACGGCGAACAGGTCCGGCCGCTGCTCCATCACCGCGCCGACGAGCAGCCCGCCATTCGATCCACCCATGATCCCGAGCTTCTCCGGGGACGTGTAACGCTCCTTCACCAGATACTCGGCGACGGCGATGAAATCGTCGAAAACGTTCTGCTTCCTGTCGAGCATGCCGGCCCTGTGCCACGCCTCGCCGTACTCGGCGCCGCCACGAAGGTTGGCCGTCACCCAGATGCCTCCCAGGTCCAGCCAGGCGGGCACGTCGGGGCGGTACCCGGGCATCAGGCTGACCGAGAAGCCGCCATAGGCGTAGAGCATGGCCGGATTGGCGCTGTTCTTGACCAGCCCCTTGCGCGCGGTGAGAAAGAACGGCACGCGAGTGCCGTCCTTCGACCGTGCGAACAGCTGCCGGGTCTCGTACTGCGACAGGTCCTTGGGGATCCGGGGCGCCTCGAACGGCCGGCTCGTCCCCGTCCTGACGTCGTACGCAAACACCGTCGTCGGGTAGAGGTGTGAGGTGAACGCGTAGAACAGCAGGGGTGAAGCGTCACGTCCGCGGAATCCTGACAGTGACCCGGCCCCGGGAAGCTTCACGTCCTCGAGCGGCATGCCCGAGAAGTCGAACATCGCCAGCTGGCTCTTGACGTCGACGAGGTACTCGACGAACAGCCGTCCGCCGGCAACGGCCGCGCTCTCGATGGCCTGGGAGGTCTCGGGGACGAGCGTCCGCCAGTTCGCCTCGGCCGGCTTCGCGAGGTCCACCGCCACGATCTTGCGGTTCGGCGCGCGGCGATCGGTGCGCACGAACACCATCGTCCCGCTGCTGCCGACCGGCGAGAACTCCGCGTCGTCTCTCTCGAAGATCGGCTTCACCGGACCGGCAAGGTCCGGCTTTCTGGGATCGCGAAGGTCGACGTAGTAAAGACGATTGTTGTTGTCGGCTCCCTTCGCGGTCGCGATCAACAGGTAGCGTCCATTCTCCGTGACCTCGCCGGTGACGAACCAGGTCGGATGCTCGCGATTCGTGTAGATCAGCCGATCCCGCGACTGGGGCGTACCGACGACGTGGTAGTAGAGCGCGTGCCCGGAGAGCGCGGCTTCGAGGACCTTGCCCGGCGGCGGCTCCGGATAGCGCGAATAGAAGAAGCCCTTGCCGTCCTTCGTCCACGACAAGGCGGAGAACCGCATCCACTCGAGTTCATCGTCGAGATCGCGACCGGTCGTGAGGCTGCGGATCTTGATCGTCTGCCAGTCGGCTCCGCCCTTCGCGAACGTGTACGCCAGCAGCCGCGTATCGGGAGACGGCGCAAAGGCCGCGAGCGACGTGGTCGCCTCCGGCCAGATCAGGTTCGGATCGATGATCTCGACCGGCGCGGCGTCGAGCCGGTCGCGCATGTAGAGCGGCGCCTGGAGCTGAAGGCCGCTGTTCATCCGATAGAACAGCCGGCCGTTCTCGACGATCGGGAGATCGGTCTTGCGGAAGTTCCAGAGTTGCTGGATCCGATCGCGGAACTGGCGCCGGATCGGCTGCTGCGCGAGGTAACGCTCAGTCAGCTGATTCTGCGCCGCCACCCATTCAGCGGTCTCTTTGGAGTCGAGATCCTCGAGCCACCGATACGGATCCGGGACCTCCGTGCCGTGATAGTCGTCGACGACATCGACCTTCCGCGTCGACGGATATTGGATCTTCTGACTCAGAACACTCACCGGGCTCGCGGTCGCGAGAAGGAGAAGCGCGACCGCGAAATGGAAGATGGTAAATGGAACCGAACCGCGCTCTCTACCATTTACCATTTACCATCTACCATTTCACGCGTTCAGTATCCCCGTCCCTGCATCTGCGCCATGGCCTGGCGCAGCTGCGCAATCATCCCGTCGGAACCGACGAACAGGCCTTCAGGATAATCGGCGTGACGGATCATATTGGCGTAAATCACGTCACTCTGGTAGAGGTGAACACCGAGGCCGGCGAGGTACTGCAGCTTCAGGTTGCGGTCGCGGTTGATCGTCGCGTCGGCGAGCCACGGCTGCAGCTGTGACTTGTTGCCGGCGAAGTTCGAAAAGAGATCGATGACGTTGTACATCCCGATCTCGGCGAGCGACTCCGCGATCGGCTGATACTCAGGACGCTGGAGCTTCTCCTGGATCTCGTCCAGGTTGATCGTGGTCGGCTCGACCTGCCCGAGCAGCACCATGTCGTAGCCCATCCCGTTGTTCGTGTTGCCGAACACCATCCCGTTCGGGAACGCCTCGAGGAACGTCGCCACCTCGCTCTTCACCGCCTCGGTGTTGCTCTCGTACAGCTGGACGAAAAGCGTCACGACGCCGCCGGGGTTGAGGCGCTTCTTGACCGTCTCGAAGAACTCCCGCGAGTAGAGCATCGCGGCGCCCTTGACCCACGGGTCGAGCGGATCGGACGTGATCGCGTCGAACTTCTCGTCGGTCGTCATCAGGAAGTGGCGCGCATCGTCGATATGGATGTGCGTCTTGGGGTTGGTCACGACGCTGAAGTTGTGCTCGGCGAAGTACCTGGAGACGACGTTCGGCACGAGCGGTTCGATTTCGGCGATCGTGAGCTTCTTCACGGCCGGATCGATCGAGACCGCACCGGCGGTGACCCCGGCGCCGCATCCGATGACGAGCGCGTTCTCGGGGTTCCTGGGGATGAGCGTGGTGAGGTGACCGAGCATGCGCTGGAGGCGCATGTCCTGCGGTTCGCTCGACGCCTGGACCTTGCCCGCGTTGTGATAGTTGAGGACGCCGTTGGACAGCCGCGTCACCGCGACCGATGCGTTCCAGCCTTCGCCCATGTAGATGATGTCCCCCTCGCCGGCGCGCATCGCCGCGTAGCGTCCGTAGGCGACGAGGTCGGCCGGGACGCCGTTCACCGTCCGCGCGAGGAGCACCGCGCCGGCCATTGCGCCGGCAAGCAGCAACGTCCCCGCGAGGCGCATCCGGCCCTTCTTCGCATCGGTTTCGGCGAGCGCCGCGTCGAGCACGAGGAGCGCCGAGATGGCCGAGATGATGATCATGGCCTGCTGGGACTTCTCGGAGCCGAGCCAGATCGTGAGCAGCAGGCTGCCGCCGACCGCGCCGGCGATCGCGCCGAGAGTGTTGGCCGCGTAGACGCCGCCGACGAGTCGCGCGGGGTCCTTGCCGCCCTGCGCAACGGCCGCGAGGGCCAGCGGGAAGCTGGCGCCCCAGAGCATGGCCGCCGGCAGCATCGCCCAGACCGCGCGGACGAAGTCGAGCTGGAACGTGTACCAGATCCCATCGGTCGTCGTGTTGATCGACGGGTTGATCGGCCAGTACGGCAGCGATTCCGTCGTCATGTACGACGTCCACGCCATCGCGGCGCACAGAAGCATCTGGCACCAGCCGAGCGCCAGCCGCGGACGGGCCGTCCTAGCAGCCATGGCCGAACCGATGCTGCTGCCGATCCCCAGGCCCAGGAGGAACACGGCAAGGATCAGCGAGAACGTGTAGGTGGTCGCGCCGAACAGCAGCGAGAGCGTCCGGGTCCAGAGCACCTCGGAGCCGAGGGCCGTCAGACCCGACAGACCGATTGCGGTGTAGATCGCCCACGCGCCGCTCGCCCGCTCGATCCTGCCCTTCTCCTCGACCGCGGTCTCGTAGGTGGTCCGCCCGGCGAGGACGATCGCGATCACGGCGACGAGGACGTTGAGGAACACGGCGACGTAGGTCGCAATCGCCATGTCGTAGACGCGCAGCAGGTAGAAGCCCGCGAGCAGGCACCCCAGAACGCCGCCGGCGATGTTGCCGCCGTAGAAGAACCCGAGCCAGGACATACCTTCGGGCGTGGATTTCACCCACCGCGAGATCGCCGGCAGGGTGGCCCCCATCAGGAGCGTCGGCGGGAGCAGGCAGATCGCCGCGGCAACCGCGCGCAGCGCCAGGCCGACCATCCCGGTGGTTCCGACCGCCGTATACGCGATGCTGAACAGCGGCATCCCGAACAGGATCAGCAGGCCGAAGGCGCCGATCGCGATTTCGAGATACGCGTAGACCCGCAGGGGGTGATGCTCAGCTCCGACGAAGCGCGGCAGCAACAGGCTGCCCAGGCACATTCCGCCCATGAACGTGCCCAGCAGGACACCGAGCGAGATGGCGGATGAGCCGATGACGAGCTGGAGCAGCTGGAACCAGACGATCTCGTAGATGAGCGCGGCGCAGCCACTGCCCACGAAGAGCAGCAGCAGCGCCGGCATGTGCCGGCGCGGAGTCATGCAGGATTACCTCGAAACACGTAGGGAAATCGGGATGTTACCCGACTTCATACGCCGCCTGCCTGAAGTTCGTTTAGCTCCGGCTCGGGTAAATGTAGGAGCGGTGCGCGGTCCGCGGTGCGCGGTCCGCGGTCCGGGGTGCGGGGTGCGGGGTGCGGGGTCCGGGGTGCGGGGTCCGGGGTCCGGGGTCCGGGGTCCGGGGTGCGGGGTCCGGGGGCTCGGGGCTCGGGGCTCGGGGCTCGGGGCTCGGAGTGGAGTTTGGAGTTTGGAGTTTGGAGTTTGGAGTTTGGAGTTTGGAGTTTGGAATTTTGGAGTTTGGAAGTTGGGAGTTCCGGTTACGTCCACAAACAGCAACGCCACGACAGGGAGCCTTCGCTCCCGGCCGTGGCGAAGTCACAATCAGCGGATCCGATCGACCGATCGACCGAATGGAGCGTTAGGCCTTCACGTGCTTGTTGACGAGGGCCGTCATCTCGAACATGTTCACCTGCGGCTTGCCGAAGATCGGGCGCAGGCGGTCGTCGGCCTTGATCATGCGCTTGTTCTTCTGGTCCTGGAGGCCGTTCTTCTTGATGTACGCCCAGAGCTTCTTGGTCAGCTCGGTGCGGGGCAGCGGCTTGGAGCCAACGACTTCCGAGAGCTCCGCGCTCGGCGTGACGGGCGCCATGAACGCGGCGTTTGGCCGGCGGCCACCGCCTTTCTTCGCAGTCTTCTTCTTCGCGGTCTTCTTCGCAGCTTTCTTGCGAGGGGCCGCCTTCTTGGTTGCCCGGCCGCTCTTCTTCGCTGCCGTCTTCTTCTTCGCGGTCTTCTTCGCGCTCTTGGCCATGCTCTCTCTAGCTCCTTTGACCCTCATGCGCGCTCGTGCGCGCGGTCCGTGGGCAGATGATACGCGAATTTCCCCGATTTGCA
>DASWVN010000059.1:0-3302 GCA_036401215.1 Vicinamibacterales bacterium
GCGTCTACGGGCCCGGCTCGTTCATCGTGCCGATGGCGCAGCCGAAACAGGGGCTCGTGCGCTGGATGCTGGGCCGCACCTTCTATCCCGACAACACCTACACGCGCGACCGGGAGGGCAATCCGATCCGGCCGTACGACATGTCGACTGATACGTTCGCCGAGTTCATGGGCGTGCGTGTGGATCCGCTGGAGCAGGCGGTCAACGGGGACCTCGTCACGCTGACCTCGCACGTGACCTCGAAAGGATCGGTCGCTTCAGGCGCATCGAACGGATACGTCCTCAGCACGAAGCTGAACGACTCCTTCAGCGCGGTCCTGCAACTTCTCGACAAGGGCGCGACCGTGCGGCGCGTCATGAGTGGGACCGGTTACACGCCCGGAGACTTCATCCTCTCGGGTGCATCCCCGTCGGTCGTGGAGCCGATCGCGGCGGAAACCGGCGTGGACTTCGCTGCCCTGAACGGCGCCGCTCCAGAGAACGCCTACGAAATCCAGAAGCCGCGCATCGCGATGTATCAGCGCTACGGCGGCGGCAACATGGACGAAGGCTGGACGCGTCTCATGTTCGAGCAGTTCAACGTCCCGTTCAAGTCGATCCGTGATGCCGAGATCAAGGCCGGCAACCTCCACGCGAACTACGACACGATCGTGCTGCCGGCCGATTCCGTTGCGGCGATGACCGGCGAGCGTGGCGCGGCGCCGGCGCAGGGTGGCCGTGGCGGTGGCGGCGGCCGTGGCGGTGGTCCGGGCATCCCGCCGGAATACCGCAGCGGCTTCGGGGCCGAAGGGGTGCAGGCCCTCGAAGCCTTTGTTCAGAACGGCGGCACGCTCGTGACCTTTGCGCAGGCCGGGGATCTCCCGATCCAGCGCTTCGGCCTGCCGCTCCGCAATATCGTCGCCGGTCTGGATTCACAGCAGTTCTGGGCGCCCGGATCCACGCTGAAGGTCCGGTTCGACAACCATCACCCGATCGCGTACGGGATGCCGGGACAGGGCCTTGCGCTCTTCATGTCAGGCAGCCAGGTCTATGAGGTGACGTCCACCGATCGCAGCCAGGACGTCGAGATCATCGCGCGCTACATCGACCGCGACATCCTTCAGAGCGGCTGGCTCCTCGGCGAGGAGGTCATCGCGAACAAGGCCGCGGCAGCGGTCGTGCGCTATGGGGAAGGCCGGGTCGTGCTGATTGGTTTCCGTCCACAGCACCGTGACCAGACCCACGGCACGTTCAAGCTGGTGTTCAACGCGCTGCTGAACGCACCGAAGGAGCCGCGCGCGGGCACGTTCTGAGCGCGCGCGTCTCGTCCGGTGTGACAGCAGCGGGCCGCTCACAGCTGGATGATGTCCTCCTTGAGCGCCCATGCGATGGCGAGCACGTCCTTGCGCGTCTGCTCGTCGGCGCCGAGGTGCGCCAGGGCCCCGACGATGTCGTCGACGGCCGCCATGTACTCAGCAGGACTGATGTTCATTCCTCTGTGAGCCGTGCGCATGTCGCGACCCTCGTAGCGCGGTGGTCCGCCGCTTCCGGCTTCGAGAAAGCGCGCGAGGTGCAGCTTCAACGCGTCCAGTTTGTGCGGCGAGTCCAGGAACGGGCGGAAGCGCGCCGTGATCACGGGGTTTTCGAGATGCCGGTTCGCCACTTCGTCGACGAGACGTTCGATGCCGGAGGATCCGCCGAGCCGCTCGAACAACGACAGAGTCTGCACGGACGTGGTCTGCATGATGGCTTTCCTTCCGAGTTGAGGGTGAACGTGTGTTTATCCGTTAGACCGATCGGTCTAGTCATGGAGCTGTCGCAGCGCGTACCGGAAAAGGTCGTCAAGGATCAGGGCCTCACGGAGGTGAGATAGAAGTCGAGCATCTGGCCGAGCGGAGCCGGGCTGCGCCGCAGCCGGCTGCGCAGCGCCGCCCCTTCCCAGCAATTTACAAGAAGATCGGCCAGTTCGCGCGGATCGGCGTCATGGCGCAGCTGGCCGGCCGTCTTCGCACGGGCGAGGGCCTTCTCGAAGCGCCGGGCGATCAGCGAGAAGCAGGACTCGACCTTCTTGCGGAAGACCGGGCTGATGCCCGACAGTTCCTGGCCGAGACCGCCGAGCAGGCAGCCAAGATAGCCGTCCCCCTTGTAACCGGCCGACACCATGGCGAAGAAATCCCGGATCTGTTCGAGCGGTTCTCGGCCGTTGTCGCCGAACGCGCGATCCAGGGCGGCGTGCACTCCGGTCATGTAGAGATCGATGGCCTGAAGGCCGAAGCTCTCTTTGCTTCCGAAGTGGTGGTAGAAGGACCCCTTCGGGACCCCGGCCCGCTCGAGCAGGGTGGCCACACTGAGGTCGGTGTAGCCGTGTTTCAACAGCAGCTCGAGCCCCAGCCTCAGCAGGTCCTGTTTGGTCGTGCACTCCGCGGTCATGGCCGGCGGCGAGAATAGACCGATCGGTCTAGCGTGTCAAGCGAGGATCATCCAGCCATCCTCGATGCGAATCGTGACGCCCGTGCGGATCGCGTCGATCGGGCCCACGACGATGGGGCAGCGAATGCCGTAGAGCGATTCGGCGACGAGTGCGCCGACGGTCAGGATCGGATCCGGGTTCGCGAGGACGACCCCCGCGGGCCCGGTGCCGCAGCGAACACTTTCCGCCAGAACCGACGAAGACGAAGAAGACCCGCGGCCGCCGGACATGACCAGGATCGTGCCGGTGATGCAGGCGCCAAGATCCGGGTGCGAGCGATCGATCACGCGTCCGGTCGTCGGATCCACGCCGCCCCAGAAGCTGAGCGGACCGGCCAACACCAGCGCGGGACCCTCAGCGGTGCCTGCCGCGTACGACCGCACCGGCGTCCGCGTCATCGTGTCACCCTCACCACTTGACCTGCGAACGCCGACGCGACGCACTCCTCCAACTCACCGAACGCGACGTTCACGCCGAGGTTGCCTGGCGCGTAGTGCGCCCACTTTCCTGAGTTCGTCATCACGACGCCGTCCAGCCGCTCGAGGATCGGCGTCAGATACGTGCACGTGTCTGTGACGACCACAAGGCCGTTGCGACGGATCGTGTCGAATCGTGTGTCGGCTTCGATGCGGGCGAGCGTCTTGCGATCCGTGTTGACGTAGATCGGGACGCGCGGCGGCTGTGTTCCCGGATCGGGAAGCGCGGCCAGCAATCGTTCCCACTCGGCAATCGAGAAATGCGGCGTGCCCAGGCAGACGGCCGTCAACGGCGTGCCGTTCGGCGCCGTCGAGAGGCGCGCGAGCGTGTCCGCGATGTCCTCAGGACGGACCTCGATTATGGTCTCCGGCTCCCC